>DAOWIV010000148.1 GCA_030640725.1 Methanosarcinales archaeon
TATGTGTCAGTCACGAAGTCCAGACCCTTGCCTGCAAACGCCTGCTGCTCGGACTTCTTCCCGAGTTTGAGCTGGAGATTGATCTGTTCCTTCCAGTAATCGGTATCGAACCTCGGATCTGTGAGTTCGCTCTTCAGCGCGGCGATATCCTGATCGGTCAGTTTGTCTGTTGAGAGCGAGTACTCCACGATATCGGACGGCTGCACGCCAAGAAACATCGCTCGTGGCGCAGCAAGATACTCAGAGAGGTGTGCGCTCTTAATCGACCCGTAGGCAACGCTCGCATAGATCCTGTAGCTCCATGGGTCGCCGTCCGTGAAGACGACGACAGGGAGCGACAACTCCTCGCTGAGCCGTTTTACCATGCGGCGGGTGCTTCTTGCTGGCTGCCCCTTCAGGTGCACCAGAATCGCATTATACTTCTCATCAAACCCGTTCTCGATTAATCTGGCGTACATACCGCCGGTCTCAATCGCAACGACGAGCTTTGCATCGTGATCCTTAAATTTGACATTGTCCACACTGAATGGGATCTGGTAGCCGCTCTCGCCGACGTCCTCCTGACAATGGATGGGGCGGTCACCCCGTTTCGTCTTTTCGGTTATGCTGATCGGTCCGAACATCGTTGCCCCGTCCTCCTCGGGGCGGATGTGAAAGTCCTCACGCTGCAGGGTGGTGACGATCTCGAGATCCTCGATCAGCCTGTCGCTCTCTGATTGCTGCCTGAATTTTGCGATATCCCAGTTCTCTGATATGTAATAGAGTTCTCGGAGCGTGGATCCTCGATTTCGCCGTAGATGCTCGGTTATCAGCAGTTCTATCGAATACGCCATCTTCAACAGGTGATACGCACCTTTGACAGTCTTTGCGCTCCTCATGCTGGTCTGATCGCCATACACCCAGACCTCGCTCGTCTCGTTGTACTCGATATTCTTCTTCGTTCTCGTGGGTATCTTAACGCCCGGGATCGTTCCGTTCTCAAACTGGTCATAAAGGTCTTCTACAATCTCAAGCAGCGTCTTCTCTGCAATGTGATTTTCTGTCATGTTATTCCTTCTCGCCTGATGGGCGGTTTTGGTGTTTCAGAGCCGAGTATCATTATTAAATCGTCTGTCTGGTATTTCATTTTATTTTGAAATCTTTAGCCGTTTTAAATCTTGATCAATCCATTTAGCCTGTTTTTCTACCATCGTTTTCAATGTTTTTGGAGGAAAAGTATCGCTTGAACCATGAAATGAAACTGTGACTTTTCTTCCATCAGGATGATAATATCTTTGGTGACTCCCCTTTTGAGATCGGAGATAGAATCCATCACGAGAAAGAGCGGAGACGATTTCACTGGCAGTTATGTTTCGCAGCTTGCTGTAATCGATCGGCATCAGGCTGTTACCATTACTCTTGGTTCAGAGAAAATCTGAACTTCCTTTTCTGGAGCTTCAGGTAGGCGTTCCCCGTCTTCGATGAGTTCTTCTATTATCATTTCAACTACTTCTCTTATATTTTTTAATGCTTCTTCTCTGGTATACCCCCATGTAGCGCCCCCAATATCCTCAAGGACTGGGCAGTAAGCATGCCATCGATCTTCATCCGGTTCGACCACCACTCTGAAAAGATAAGTTCTCGTCTCTGATTCGCCTTTAATCATGTATATGTTGCTTACCTGCATTTTCATATATAAGTTTCGATTCCTGCTTAAAATCAGTCTCAGCACCAGAGTAACTTGACAGCCCCGTGAAACGTTTTCATGCCATCACCCCAAGATCCTCCGGATAATTCACATTCAGGAACGTGCGCAGATCAGGATCGAACCTGCGCAGTAACTCTGTTGGTACAAAAACCGTCCGACCAAGAAGGGATATTGCTGAACGGACGGTACGCTTCCTGCTTTCCGTAACACTCTGGCACGCACGTATCATCGGTCTGCCATACACGGCATGGAGTGGTTCAAGCGTCCCATCAGGGTGCCTCGGGATTGCGGCATCACCATCATGTTCCTCTGCGCACCCAAAGAGCGCATCGATGACGTCAGGATTGACATAAGGCAGATCACATGCAAGACAGACCGAATATTCTGATTTTGATGCGAGCAGTCCTGCAAGAATTCCTGCAATCGGTCCATATCCGATAACCGAATCGTAAACGACCATTAAATCATTAGGGATCGCTTCCGTGATGCACATCCCCTGTGCCGGATCACGGGCAGCGATAATGATCTCATCCACGACCGGTGACACACGCTGAATCACCTTTGCGATCATGGGCATGCCATCAATTGTGAGCATCGCTTTGTCGCTTCCGAAACGGGCACTTCTACCGCCACACAGGATGATTGCTGTCCTCATAGATAATATTTGCCTACCCTCTGATCAATACCCGCCGTCTGACAGTTTTGCTGCCCTTTCCAAACAAAGCACCTGTTTTATTTCTGGCTACCGTATGAAGAGGGGTGGTGGCGGTTGTCTATATGTCATCCGCGATTTCGCGATATATAAGGCTAACGATCAATATACTACAGCACCGGCATAAACTGCGATTTTCGGGACATTTGAAAAGCCCATATTGTGGCGGTGTAAAGTATAACTCATCTTTCAAAGATCCGCCCAAAAACGATACTTACCAAGCCTCTTCAGGCAGTCCCCACCAAACATTAGTCGAGTATATGCTGATTCTGACTAATCTATACCATAAATCGCCCCAAATCCGGGAGCGAGAACAACCTCGCCGCCCAGGATCGGGTGTCGCCGATGCCACATAGATTTATGTCCGATATCATGGATTCCACACCTCTATAAAATCGACCCGTTCAAAATCCGAATCATTCGACGCAATGTGTTTGACTCCCAATCGTTTCATGACTGCTACGTGATACGAATCAGTGGTCATCAGCCCAAATTCAGATCCCAAATCCACGGACATGTTAAAATCGTCAATCCGCACATCTTCAACCCTTAATCCAAAGAGCGTACTGACATAATCCCTAAATTCCTCGACAATCTCATAACAGGTCCTGGTGAACGTTTTATCCTTTAGTTCCTCACGTATCTTCCAAAATCGATCAGTGTCTAATAATTCACCAGCTTTTGCGATTAACAATTTGTACGAGACCTCGTTAAGCACCACGGACGTTGTAACTGCCTTAATTTCCATATACTCTACCCGTTCAAGAAAATCGATGCAGGCACGCCCATACGTCGGCTCGCTCTGGGATACGTAAATAAAAATATTTGCATCGATAAATATGCTTTCAGATAGATTAAAATCATCGAGTTTCATGAGAGCCCATTAATCATCCAGCAGATGCATATAATAAGCTTCATCAAGCTGTTCTACTGATAGCGGGGATTTTTGCAGGGCGCCTGCAAACCGTCTGGTGTTGCTTGCGGATTGCAGGATTATAGCATGTTTTGTGATATGTACTTTTGGAATTCCGTTGATCCCTGCCTCCTCCAATATGCTCGTTGGAACGAGTATTCCTTCTGGTTTTTGGATTGTGGTCTGCATATTTATCATTCCAACCTGCACGATTATAATTCTATCGCCTCAGCCACAGCCTTGGGGATTACATGGCTTGCATCAGCGGGCAGCGAAGGGGCGGCTGTGTCCGCGTGACCCGGGTTGCATGGTATTCTGCGTGTCAGAGCGTGATTGCGCCAGCCGCCGCCTGCAGGATCATTAGCGCATCGAGCGAGGTGATGCGGCGGTCACCATCGATGTCTGCGACAGGGTCCCAGCCACCGGTGGCTGCGAGATGGAGCGCGATTGCGGCGTCGGCGGAGTTGAGGTTGCCTACGATTTTTTCACAAAAAATCGAGTAAAAACTGCCCTTCGGGTGGGGCTGGCAATATACTTTTTCGTAAATGAAAATGGTGCATAGAATGGCTGGACGTTATAGTGTATATGCCATGAAAAACCGTTTTTCCATAGATAGCAGCTGCCACCACCGTTTTCGAGATCGCCCCACACGATGCACTACTTCTCGATGATCGTCTCATCGATCTTCATGCCAAAGTGCCGCGCCGAATCCTCGAAGTGAACGAGCACCTCGTCACCCACTTTCAGATTTGCGATCGATATCGGAGCACCGTCCGCGCCAACGAGTTTGATCGTCTCGGCATTCTGCAGAAGCGTCTTTATCACAGTCCCATCGACGTCAGCCTCGACAAGCGTCAGAGGTCGCCTCTCGATCTTGACCCTCCCGACAATCGCATCCTTCTGCTCACCATCTGCATTGATCGTGGTCACCAGATCGCCTGCGCCGAGTTCTGAGAGGTACCGCGTCTTCTCGCCGACCCGCACATACGCATGTACTGCGCCCGCATTGACCCGAAACGGACGTGACGCCACGTAAGGACTGTCCTCTGCCTCTGATTGCACCAGAAAGAGCCCGTTTGACTGTGATCCGACAAGCATTCCCTCTCCGACCGTCATCAGCGAGCAGGTATCCACGCAGACCCGGTCACCCATGCCCACCGGTTTGACCGCGGTCACCCGCGCCACCTGCAGCGGAACCGCCGACGTACCAGCGCGTTCGACAGTGCCTGTGATGCGCTTGATCTCTGACGGATCATCAGTATCTATCAGAATGCCGTCTGATCCGTGCTCGAGCGTCTCAAGAGCGACTTTTGCCTCCTCAGAATCACGGACTCCGGCTATGATCTTCACGTCTTCTTCAAAGAGTCCTGCGATCAGGTTTTCGAGTGGAATCACCTTCCAGTCTGTGCCTACCATGATCAGGTAGTCACAAACACGCCCGAGTTCGGCTGCGAACCGCTCGTACTCCTTGTTCTGTATGACAACGTATCCGGCAACCGTCTTTCCTTCGGAAGATAATTTCTGCGCCGTGATAATGTCCATCGATCCGGTTAAATCAGTTGGAAGCGGATTTGTCCCGTCCCCTTCCCCACCCACACCGACAACAACGATGTCAGGCATTTCAGACACCTCGCGCGGCAGCGGTGACGCCACCATAATATCCCCAAGCTCGCGGACCTTCGCGATGTGATCCTCCGATGTGAGCACGCATTCCACACCGGATTCGAGACTTGTTGTGATTCTATCCTTCTGCGCATCCCAGTTGCCCGCGTCCGCCTTGATCCACGTCATCTTCGATTTCATCTATGGACTCGCTGGGACTCGAACCCAGGGCCTTCGCCTTGCAAAGGCGACGATCTTCCAGCTGATCTACGAGCCCGTCGTAGTGGTACACTTCTGATGTGCATTGATTTAAAGGTATCTAAATCCGGGGGCTGTTGTGGGTGTGGCATGTCACCAGCCGTTTTCGGACCCGTACATCCCATAACCACACCCCCGCACATAGCCCCCGCCGGCTCAACCGCCATCTATTTTACACCCCCAACCAATACCCCCCTGCAATGAACCAGTGCGTCAACTGCAAGGGAAAGGGACTGTGCGGACGCCCGAAATGCCCGATTCTGGAGCGATTCAAGGAAATCGAGACCATCATAGATCCCAAAACAACGAACCTGTCCGGAGCCTCCCCTCCGTCGGTTTTTGTCGGGCGCAGAGGCTATCCCGACATCTTCGCAGGTCCGCTGATACCCCCGGATATCGGCGGCAATGAGGCGCAGCAGTATGAAGACCCCGGAGTTCTCCTGAACAAGAATATCGATGAGATTATAGGGA
>DAOWIV010000139.1 GCA_030640725.1 Methanosarcinales archaeon
TAAATAGGTGGGGTGGGTTAAAATGTTTGTGGTTTGAGATGTGCCTGTGGAACATAAGTTACAGTGTGGGTATAATATTTGTTAGATGGCCAAAACCGCTATCATCGAAAATGATCTGGATTAACATGCACGTGCGGAATGTCAGATAGATGAGAAGATTTCGCAATTTCAGAAAATATTAGCTGAAGCAACTTCTGATAACTGTTACAGTGAATCTTATGAATTGGCGTACTACGGTACGGAAACTTTATTGACTGAGTTATTCTCACAAGAGGAAGCAAGAAAATTCTGTAGTATAGTAAGTCCAAAAGCTGCTTTCGTTGGAGGGGTGGTATTTCGCAGCAGGGAATTACAAGATTATGAAGATCATATTAGCAGTTGCATCACCCGATTGAAGTTACATAGAGAAACAATCCAGAATTTCTGGGAAGTTGATGAATTAGAGACAGTGGCAACGCCAACAATTGTTCCTTTTGTCTCCATGAGTTTCGATAAATCTGATCAAGACGTTAATCAGTACGTCATTGGCATCCTCGAGGCTTTGCAAATCGAATTTAGAACCGGGGAACGTTATTCTAAGGATAGCATCCCCCAAAAAGTAGAAAACAGAATTCGTAGTTCTGATCTTTTTATCATTATTTTTGTTAAGCGAGATAAGATAGAAGGTGGTGGATATACAACTCCACCATGGCTGCTTAAAGAACTTGGTATTGCACATGGCGCTAAAAAAGATGTGATCGCATGGGTTGAGCGTGATATAAAAGATATCGCCGGATTAAATTATGAAAAGGAAGTCATATATTTCAAGCGAAACAATGTCAATGAAATTGAGAAGGCAACAATAAAATTTCTTGAAGCTTTGAAGGAACATGAATTAATATGAAAGTGTCACATCGTATAGCACAGCATATACGCTTTAGGCTTATGCCCTTGCCATCGGGAAAGTACCCCATTGGTCGCAATATACACCTAAAATGTTTAGACGCAATCATGAAAACAAGGTGACTATATGACAACAAGAAAAGAAAAAATCACATCAAAAGTGATAGAGGTTCTCAAATCAAATCCTGACGGAGTTCGTTACTCAGACATTGTAAGGAAAATACACGAGGAATTTCCAGAGTTTCCTGATGGTACCATTCATGGGACGGTTTGGCAGTTGGATATACTGGTGCCTGACGAGATCTACAAACCTGCACGAGGGCTTTTTCGTCACGTTGCATATAGAGAGGAAGAAATCAGCGAAGAAGAGGAAATACATCCCCCTGAAATCGAAAAAATAAAAGAAGAGGATTTTTACGGACCTTTTGCAGATTGGCTTGTCAATGAATTAGAAGAATGCACCGAAGCAATACCGTTGGGGGGAAATCGATTTAGGGATAAATGGGGAACACCTGACGTAATAGGAAAGCGCGAGTCACGTAGAAGCGATATTGTTGGAGCGCCCACTGAAATTGTTTCGGCGGAGATAAAAACGAATACTCGAGAGTTAATTACAGCATTCGGACAGGCTTGTTCATACAAACTATTTAGCCATAAATCGTACATCGTAATACCAAAAAATTCATCGCAAGACGATATCTCGAAACTGGATTCTTTATGTTTGATTTTTGGGATGGGGCTGGTTTTGTTTGACACTAATAATACAAATGATCCCCAATTTGAAATCAGGGTTCGACCACTCAAACATGACCCCGATATGTTTTATCTAAACAGATACATGAAATTGATAGAGAAGGAGCTATTCTGGTAATTGCAATGAAGTAACTACGCAGAACAGCGGATAAAAACAGATTACTTTTACCCAACACAGGAGAATAACCCATCCATGTCCCTACTACCCCCAACCGACCTCGAAACCATCACAAAACGACTGAACCGACCGCCAAACCCGGTCGAGGAAGGCTGCTTCCTCAACCTCTGGAGCGAGCACTGCTCGTACCGCTCGAGCGCGAAGCACCTCCGCACATTCCCCACAGAAAGTAACCGTGTAATCATAGGTCCGGGCGACGATGCAGCAATCATCCGATTAAAAGACGACCTCGTCCTCGCAATCGGGATGGAGAGCCACAACCACCCGTCCTACGTGGACCCTTGCAACGGCGCGGCAACCGGCGTCGGAGGAATCGTCCGTGACATCCTCTCGATGGGCGCACGCCCGATTGCTCTCATGGATCTGCTTTACTTCGGGATGCCTGACCAGCCAAAGAACCTATACCTCTTCGAGCACGTTGTTGAGGGTATTGCAGGCTACGGGAACTGCATCGGCGTTCCTGTGGTGCGCGGCGAGACCTACTTTGACGGGGCATACTCTGGAAATCCGCTCGTAAACGTGGTCTGCGTCGGGCTTGCGCACGAAAAGAACATCGTCACCGCAACAGCGCAGCGGGCTGGCGATGCACTCATCCTGATGGGATCGACTACCGGGCGCGATGGGCTTGGGGGTGCATCGTTCGCATCAAGGGATCTTTCTGAGGACTCAGAGGCGGAGGATCGGTCGAGCGTCCAGATCGGTGACCCGTTCACAGAGAAACTCGTAATAGAGGCGGTTCTTGAGGCAATCGAATCAGGATACGTGCTCGCATGTCGGGATCTCGGCGCCGCAGGGCTCGTTGGAGCGAGCGCAGAGATGGGCGCAAAAGGAGATCTGGGCTTGCATCTTGATCTTGACCGGGTTCCCCTGCGTGGGTCAGGGATGACGCCGTACGAGATCCTGATTGCCGAATCGCAGGAAAGAATGGTTCTTGAGGTGGATCCGTCGAATGCGGAGGCGGTGCTTGCGATTGCAGAGAAGTACGACCTGAATGCAAGCGTGATCGGCGAATTCACTGACGATAGACAATATCTTGTCGAGTTTAAGGGCGAGGTCGTTGTCGATCTGCCCATCACTTTCCTATCGGGCGGCGCTCCCGCATTCGAGAGCGAGCCTGAAAAGCAGGAAGAAAGGGCGGTGGAGACGAAAAGACCAGAGATCAGGGATGATTCAAAGACCCGGGTCCTGAAACTGCTTGCGTCCCCCAATATCGCATCAAAGGAGTGGGTCTACCGCCAGTACGACCACGAGGTCCAGATACGAACCACGCTCAAGCCGGGGGATGACGCAGGCGTGCTCAGGATCAATGATGAGGCTGCGCTTGCGCTTGCACTCTCGTGCGGCTGCAATCCCGCGCATATCACGCTCGACCCGTACAATGGCGCAGCAGGATCGACTTTCGAGAACGCGATGAACCTTGCCTGCAAGGGCGCTTTGCCGATTGCGCTTGTGAACTGCCTCAATTTCGGGGATCCTGAAGACCCTGCGATCTACCGGCAGTTTGCGGAATCGGTGCGCGGAATCGGGGATATGGCTCGAGCGCTTCAGGTTCCTGTCGTCGGCGGCAACGTCTCGTTCTACAACGAGAGCGACGAGTTTGGTACAGCGATCCCGCCGACGCCGAGCATCGGGATGGTCGGGTTGCTCGAGGATTACGGGAGTTATCGAACCCCTGAGACATGGTTTGCGGACGCGGGAGATACTGTCATTCTGATCGGGGAAACAAGAGAGGAGCTTGGCGGAAGCGAGTATTATCAGGTTTATGGCTGCGGCGGCGGAAGCGTTCCTGTGCCCCCGCAAAACCCACAGAGGCTCCTTGATTCGGTGAGGGCAGCGGTCTGCACCGGACAGGTCACATCAGCCCACGATGTCTCAAACGGAGGACTTGCAGTTGCGCTTTCTGAGATGGCACGGGAGATCGGGGCGGATATCGACCTTGCTGGCATCACCGGCGCGGGGAATGGAACCCCTGGTTCTGACGCGGCGCTCTTCTCTGAGTCGCACGGACGCGTGATCCTTGCGACACCTGATCCGGACGTGGTTATTGGGCAACTGCGCGGTGTGCCGCATTGGGTCATCGGTAAGGCAGGAGGCGGTGAACTGAAGCTCAGACTCGGCGGTGGTGATGGTGTGGTTGCGCTGTCGCTTCACGAAATCCGGGAAGCAGGAGAGAGCATCACGCGGATGATGCGGTGAACCCTGTGGGTTTTTAGATCAATCACTTAGACAAAGTCCCACCAACTACATGACCACCATGCACGCCCACAAATTCTACGACTTCAATGTCCACGCCGCGCCCGAATGCGAAAGCACACCCGAAGCGATGGCAGAGACCGCATCCGGATACGGCTACGCAGGGATAGCGATCACGAACCACACCCCGCACCCGCCGCGAGCACCGAAGACCACAGATCACGCAGGAACCCGGATCTATTCGGGAATCGAGATCGTCGCAAAGAACCCGACACATCTCATGCAGACGATCCGGAAGCATCGCGCAAAGGTGTGCGTGCTTTCCGTTCATGGCGGAAACGAGAAGATCAATCGTGCAGCAGTCGAAAGCCAGGACGTTGATATCCTTTTGCACCCCGGCGAGAAACTAAATCAGGTGCTTATGCGATTTGCATCTGAGAACCGGGTGGCAATCGAGTTTGATATGGGTTCGATCATCAAGATGCGCGGGTCCGGGCGGGTCCGGGCGCTCGCCGAATTGGGGCACAATCTCAAGCTCGCACGCAAGTATGGTGCGCCCATGCTACTTACGAGCAATGCGCAATCGATCTACGATCTCAGGGCGCCAAGAGAGATGATTGCGCTTGCAAGTATCTTCGGGATGACCACAGAAGAGGCGATCGCGGCGCTCAGCACGGTTCCGGAGGAGATTATACGGCGGGGGAGCAGGGAATGGATCATGGAAGGCGTGGAGATCGTTGGCAGGATCACCCCGGATGAGGGGTAGCCACAGGCAACCTGTGATGCAAGCTTCCTGATTCTGATGGATTCTGTGGTTTCCAATCTTTGCGTCCTTGCGTCATCGCGTCTTTGCGTTTCTCTGATCTAACGCAAGGTCGCAAAGGCGCAGAGACGCAAAGTTGAGGGGGATACGCCCGCGATTCCTACATACGCGAGGGAGCTACCGTTAGCGATCACCGAAAACGTCAGAACCCGCAAGCTTCATGTCGGCAGACTTCGTAATGCGGACAGCATCTTTGAACCGCTATCCTTTTCAAGGAATATCACCTCCTTAATAGACATGCGACTGATCATGAAGTTCGGTGGTGCTTCGATTGCGGACGGCGAGAAGATCAAATGGGTCGCCGAGTTGATAAACCGGTATCGTGAGCACGAACTGATCATTGTGACTTCCGCTTTTAAGGACGTCACCGATCATCTGCTTGAACGGGCGGATGCCGCAGCAGATTCCGGCAGTGTCGAATCAGTCCATAAAGTGATCGAATATCTGCGAGATATGCATAACGATGCGGCAAGCATCGCAATCGATGATCGCAGGATCCTTGATCAGGTATTAAATGAACTGGACGGTCGTATCCACAAGCTCAAGCAGGCTTTGACCGGGATATGCTACCTTGGTGAATTAACTTCCCGATCCAGCGATTATATATCCTCTTACGGGGAACTGCTTGCAGCACCCATATTATCCGGAGCGCTGCGGTCGGTTGGCATGTCGTCCGTACACCTCACAGGCGGAGAGGCCGGAATCGTGACCGACAGCAGGTACGGGGATGCAAAACCACTTGATGATACTCGCGAGCGAATATGCCAGAGGCTGACCCCGCTGATCGGTAAATGCGTGCCGGTTGTCGCTGGATTCATCGCAGAGGACGAGCTCGGGATCACCACGACGCTTGGACGCGGTGGATCTGATTTTTCGGCATCGCTGATCGGATCAGCGGTTCATGCTGATGAAATCTGGTTCTGGAAGGAGGTTTCAGGCATCATGACCGCCGATCCGAAGATCGTGCCCGATGCGCGCACCATCCCGCAGATATCGTACATCGAGGTGATGGAACTATCGTACTTCGGTGCGAAGGTGCTGCACCCGCGTGCGATCGAACCCGCAATCAAAAACGACATCCCGGTAAGGGTGCTAAATACATTCGAACCGGACTTCACAGGCACGCTCGTGGTCAGGGATCAGGAGCAGAGTGACGGGGTCGTGAAAGCAGTCACTGTGATCGAGGACATCGCCCTGATCAACATATCGGGCGCAGGCATGGTCGGCACCATCGGGGTCGCGGCAAGGGTCTTTGGAGCGATGGCAGACGCCGGCGTGAACATCACCATGATCAGCCAGGGTTCATCCGAAGCAAACATCTCCATCGTCGTCGAGGAGTCGTATCTTGCCGGTGCGATCGATGCCATAAAGACAGAGTTCAGGAACGGGATGATACGTGAACTAACAGCAGACGCCGACGTAAGTGCGATTACGGTGGTCGGCGCGGGCATGGCAGGCGTCCCGGGGGTTGCCGCACGTGTCTTTACTGCGATGGGCGACAACAGGATCAATGTGATCACGATCAGCCAGGGGTCTTCCCAGCACAACATCTCGTTTGTGGTCCGGAGCAAGGATGCAAAAAGCGCGGTCTGTGCGTTGCATAGCGAGTTTGGTCTTGGGAATCCATGTTAAAACGCCTGCCAGACAATACGGCAGCGTCATGGTCAGCAGTTGACACTATGTATAAGCCCCCGATTTTGATCTGACAATCGTATAAGCTGGCAGTTTCGGACACAGCAAACATTTATCAAGTAACAAAACCCATTTGAATATGAGTAAACGGCTGTGCCATAGTGCGTTAGAGTATAAAGCAGCACGTCTATCGACTCACAAGGGCTACCGGACAAAAGGAGAGAGAATTTCAGAAATGCCGTACCACACAGACCTATTAACAGGTGTTGCAGTGTCTGACCGGTCAGTTGCCGTTAATATAAAGAATGTATGTATAAATCAGTATGGTGATATAATTGGTTATACAAGATAGAGATTTCATAAGGATAAATTATACCGGGCGGTTCGAGGATGACACGGTCTTTGATACCACAGACGAAGAGATCGCAAAAGAGAACGACATATATGATGAAAACACCAGATATGAGCCATTCGTCATCATCGTTGGTGCAAAGCACGTTGCGGAAGGGCTGGATGAGGATCTTGTCGGAAAAGATGCCAGCTATCATGGAACAGTCGAAGTTCCGCCTGCAAAAGGTTATGGCGAACGCGAACCAGAGTTGATAACGACGCATTCGATCTCCGGGTTCAAGGAGAAGCCTGTTAAAGGTGCGCGGGTGCGGATCGATGGAAGGGACGGTACGGTCCTCATGACGATCGGGCGTAAGGTGCGTGTTGATTTCAACAACCCGATGGCTGGCAAGACATTGATTTTTGATTACAGCATCGAAGACGTCCTCGATGATGACCTCACGAAGATCAAGGCACTGTTAAGATCGTACTTCGTGGTAGATTTTGATGTGGAGATCGACGACGGCAATGTTCTGATCGAATCACCTCGTAGCCTGCTCTTCAATCAGCGGTGGCTGGTCATGAAAGAGAGACTTGCACAAGAATTGCTCCAATCACTCGATATCGACAGTATAAAATTCGTTGAAACATACTCCGAATCATGAAAGCGTGTATTATGTGCGGTGGTAAGGGCACAAGACTGCGTCCGATGACGCTTGAGCGCCCCAAGCCATTAATCCCGCTTCTAAATAAACCATCGGTCACACATTTGATCGAGCACCTGAGGGGAGAGGGATTTACAGACCTCGTGATGACACTCGGTTATCTCAGTGATATGATCGAGAGCGAGGTCAACCGCATCGAAGATATTGATATCAGGTGCGTATACGAAGAAACTGCGCTCGGTACGGCGGGCGGGGTTAAGAACGCCAGAGCATATCTCGACGATGGTATTTTCATGGTCCTGGGCGGCGATCACGCCCTTGATATGCAGTTAAGCGAGATATACCGATTCCACGAGCAGAATGATGCCATGGTTACTATTGGATTAATCTGCATCGACGATACTGTGGAATACGGGATATGTGACATGGATTCAGATAATGTGATACACAGGTTCCTTGAAAAGCCAAATCCCGGAGAAGTGTTCAGCAATCTTGTGAATACCGGGATTTACGTCTGCGATCCTGAGATACTGGACTGGATTCCTGATGGGGAGATGTACGACTTTGCAAAGGACGTTTTTCCCGCCCTGCTCGATGCAGGCAAGCAGATCAACGGCTATCTGGTGCAGGGCAAGTGGACTGATATCGGCAATCACGAGATGTACCGGACCGCATGTAAATGGAAGCTCGACCGGATGTTTGAGCTGCCTGATAGCGGATCCCGCTACACATATACCAGTGCAAAGATCAAAGACCCTGTTACGATCGGCGAGAATGTGCGGATTGGCTCGTCCACGATCGTCGGACCTGTGGTGATCGGCAGAGACACGGTTATCGGCGATGATGTGCTGATAGGACCGTATACAACGATTGGATCGGGATGCGTGGTCGAGGACGGCGTGCATATCCTCTCATCTTACATATATGATAATGTTCACATCGGCAAGGGTTCGGCGATGTTCAGTTCTATCGTCGATAACGACGTTTATATACATAAGAGATGCACACTTGAAACAAAGACGGTGCTTGGACCGAATGTGGCAGTTCTGGATGGTGCAATCATCTCCGGAGTCCGGATATGGCAGGGTATAACCGTACCGGAGGGCGAGCATGTGGTAGCTAATATGACTGATGCAATAGCATGATGTTTTTATACTATGACTGTCGATTATAACATTGGGGTAGCGTATGAAAGCAAACCGGCACATTTATCGTCAGGATAACTCAGCACAGGTTGGCATAGGCACGCTGATCATATTTATATCGATGGTGCTCGTGGCTGCGGTAGCGTCCGCGCTCCTCATCAAGACCTCTGGCGTGCTCCAGCAGAAAGCCTCCCAGACAGGTCAGGAAACGACCAGAGAGGTCGCCTCGAACCTCCGTATCGATCGGATCATCGGGGAACGGGATTATTATTTGTCGATTAACCTGAACGATTCCGGACATTTCCGGAAGGATGATGGCACGGCACTGCCCGTTTTTACATATTCATCCCCTGTCGGTGGTTATGTCGAGATCGAGAATCCAAACCAAACCACATCCTTTGATATAACAATCAACAGCAGCGATGCCAAGGACTTTACCAATGTGAAGCAGACGGTCTCGGCAGACAGCGTGTACGAATACTGTTTCACAAAACCGGGAACATACATGGTAAATTCCAGCAACAGTACCGTCACCGACATCTCCTCCATCAGCGTAACTGTAGAGCAGGATAATTACGAGTACGGATATGTATCAAAACTTCGCATCACCATGTCGCTTGGTCCGGGAAGCGAGGACATCGATCTCTCACAACTGATCGTGTATCTATCAGATGCAACGCATACAGCGGATGTCAAATATCATCTTGGGAAGCGTGAGGGCATCTATTTCGCGAATAATACTGCAACCTCTGAATATTTTTCGATCAGCGAGATACGAATCAGGGATGACACCTCCTTCGATGCGACCCAGCCGGTGCTTCGAAGCGGGGATGTGATGGAAGTAACCGTGGACGTGCGGAAGGTCTTCAAGTATGGGGGTGCATATCCGGATCCCTCCTACACCGGAATTGCCACCCGGACATCCCTTGATCTGCAGATCAGACCCGAGGCAGGATCGCTTGTGATACTCGAGATCACAACTCCGGGGTCGTACTTCAAGTCCAAGTACATACAGCTCCTGATATGAGATCTGATGAAAGCCTACATCCTTGATCTCGATGGTGTGATCTATCGCGGCAGCAATCCGATCGATGGTGCGGTTGATGCAGTCAACCGGCTGCACGACCGCGCAAAAGTGCTCTTCCTGACGAACAACTCGACCCGGAGCCGGGCTTCTGTTGCAGCACGGCTGGAGGCAGCAGGAATCCCGTGTGGGGGGGGCGACGTGATCACCGCAGGATATGCCGCTGCTGTTTACATCCGGAAACGTTACGGTGCAAGCACTGTGTACCCGATCGGTGAAGCGGGATTGATCGAGGAACTAAAAGCAGAGGGGCATGTGATCAGCGAGGACGCGGAATTCGTTGTTGTTGGGCTTGATCGCGACCTTAATTATGAGAAATTAAGGATCGGACTTCAGAACATCACGAATGGCGCAAGATTCATCGCAACGAACACCGATCCGGTTCTTCCAACCGAAGACTGTTTTGTGCCGGGCGCGGGTGCGATCGTCAGTGCGCTTGAGACCGCATCAGGCGAGTCGCCGCTCGTGATCGGCAAACCGAACCAGCTGATCATGGATATCGTGATTGATCATCTGGGGATAGATGCAAGCCAGTGCACGGTTGTTGGCGACCGCCTCGATACCGACATCCTTGCCGGCATCAGGTGTGGCATGAGGACTGTGCTTGTGCTAACAGGTGTTGAGACCCTGGATAGTCTCGGGCGGTCCGATATTGAGCCGAACATTGTGATCCGGAGCATAAAGGAGCTTTTGGTAGCGCCTGAAGGTGATGACCCCGAGTCCAGGTAAGCCATAAGTATTATGCATATAAACATGCCCGTGATGGAGTTTCAGATCCTCGATGTTGATTATACCATTGATAATGGAAAGCCGGTTGTGAGGCTGTTTGGGCGTGATCCTGACGGGCAGAGCGTGTGCTGCTTTGTCCCTGACTTTGAGCCGTATTTCCACGTTCAGGCAGCTTCGATTGAGGGGTTGCGCGAGAATCTTGGAGACATCCCTGAAATCCGGAGGACTGAGATCGTTGAGAAGTACGAGCCGATTGGATATCAGGAACATCCGACAAAGATGCTGAAGGTGGTCGTTGGCAAGCCAAAGGACGTGCCAACGATCCGGGACGAGGTAAAGGGATACGCGGACTATATGTACGAGACCGATATCATGTTCAATAACCGGTTCATGATCGATCAGGGCATCTCTGGCATGGGGTGGGTGCGGACTCGTGACACAGTCGATGCGTCGCGATCATCGAAACCCGTGAACAGCGACGTGGTGGTCACGTCACAGGTATCGCCGGTCGAAGTTGCCCA
>DAOWIV010000198.1 GCA_030640725.1 Methanosarcinales archaeon
AAAGTTAAAATAAAACTGCATTGATGTGGTAAACATTGCCAGATGACTTTTCAGGCGAGTACATATTAACACATCAGCCGATATTTATTCTATGCACCCTCGGCATGGAACGATCAAAGAAGCGGTCGCATTCTATCTACACGACACCACTACATTCGCAGGCAAGTTTATCGATCTATTCATAATATCCCTCAATCTTTTTACGGTACTCGTCTTTATCACAGAGAGTTACTTCCACGACACATATCTTCATCTTTTCTGGGATATCGAGGTTGTCACCGTCTCTATTTTCATACTGGAGTATATATTGAGGCTCTGGGTTGCGGAAAAGAAGGTAAAACACGTTCTTGGCATCTACAGCATCATAGATCTCGTTGCAATAATACCCACGTTCATCACATTCCTTGATCTCAGGTTTGTGCGCATCTTCAGGGTATTTCGGATCTTCAGGTTCATGAGGTTCGTGGATACCGGCGCGTTCCTCTCCGAAGATGCGAAGATGCATGAAATAAGAATCATGAAGATCATATTTACGATCGTTTCGATCATCTTTGTGTCCTCCTCATTCATCTACGAGGCTGAGAGGGCTCTGAATCCCGATATCAATGATCTTGGTTCCGCGATCTATTTTTCGATAGTGACACTCACCACGGTCGGTTTTGGCGATATAGTCCCTATAACTCCCATCGGACGCTTCGCAACCGTTCTCATGATACTTGTCAGCATTGCGCTCGTGCCGTGGCAGCTTGGTCTGTTGATAAAGGAGTTTATGCTCTCGACTTCCAAAAAACAGATTGTAACATGCGAGAAATGCGGTTTCAGGAATCATGACATCGATGCCACGTACTGCAAGCATTGCGGCAGCATAATTTATCACGAGACCGATGAATAGTTGCGGTGATCTGCCATTCCCATACAACCTTGGTCCGTGCGCCGCTCACTCCGAACCTTTTGCAGCCTCTCCTTTCCAGCCCTTCGTCCCCGGCTGTTACCCGTCGAGATGTGGGATGACGGGGGTTTTTGGGTGCCTGGTGTCGTTTCCCGGATCTTTGTTGATCGATACGTATCGGTACATCAATCGTTGCAACGATTGCTGCCAATGTTAGAGATCCGCAGGAAAACAACCGCTAAATATGCAACAACGATCACAAAGAATAGATAGATCGCCCGGTGTATCAGGGCGACGATGACTGCAACGGTGATAGGCACCCCAACCATTGTATAGACACCAGTCATCACAAGCTCTTTGAATCCGAGTCCTTTGGGAACCGGAACAACCGAGTTGACCCAGAATATGATAGACAGAGCCACAATGAGGTGCGGAATAGAGATGTCGTATCCGGCACCCCGGATCAAGACCCCATCCTTAGCGTAAATAAACGCATACATGATCACTGAGAGACCAATGTCCCTTGTAAGAGCGCTCCGGTCTTTCAATATCTCTTTGTACGTCTTTGCAAATTTTGCAAGGCTCGATACGATGGCACCCTCGAATTTGATATAGGTGTCAAACCGGTCTCGGATGAACTTGAAAATCGAAAAATCGTAGATTCGCTGCAACTTCGGACGGAGAAATCGAACAACCGCGGTTTCATTGATTTTCCGTCTTGAAAGGAATGCGGCAAGCGCCAGCAGGAAGATGATTAGAGCTATCACCTCCATGATGAGGGATAGCCACCAGGGTATACTCAGGAACAGGAATACATTTAGCATCGAGAAGATGACGAGTAAGGAAAAGACGAAATTGTTGTCGGTCTGGTCTATGGCGATGGTTGCGTAACATTCTGCAAATGCGCGGTTGTGCGTAACCCGCTGAAGAAACCTCGCCCGCCCGAACCCCCCTAAGGTTCTGGCACGAATCTCATTGGTACTGAAGAAATTTCCAGCCATGAGACCGATGAAAATAGTCGTAAACGTAACTTTTTCGAGTTTAGCGACGAGAAACTTCCACTTCAGAGCCCATATAAGAAACGCCGAAAGCTCGAGCGAAACAGCGAGTGCCACGCAACCCGGACTTAATGATCGTATAGTCTGTTCCAGCTCGTCGAAGTTTATTAGCCAGAGCACAATTATTGCGGCTATAATCCGAAGCGCGAGTATGGTGTCACCGAGTTTCGGTTTCATTGGTTCTGATTATGGGCAAACGGTATAAAAATATCCGTGTGCTGACATCCCGGCATCCTACCATCAGGGATCCGGATAGTGCCCCTCAACAAATCATCCCGTTTCTTGCGTTGAAGCGTGAGCAATTGCATCCCTGATCACGTCCTCTGATCTCGGGAAGTGTATGGGTCTCAGTCCCTCGTGTTCGGCATAGAAGTCAAGCCCGCGGACGACCACAACAGGCGTACCGTCGCAGCCCTCGCCAAATAGCAGGTTCGCAGCGCCCGCGATCTCGTCCACGACAGCCTCGTTTGCCACCTCAAGCACCTTGCCGAACAGATCGCACTGTCCACGCCAGTCCCGCGTCGGCGTAATTCCGGAGACCCCGATCGCCACACCGGTCTGCCCGTCACGGAATGCCCGTCCATTGGTGTCTGTAACGATCACGCTGACTTTTCTGGCAGTCAGGGCGAATATCTCCTCCCTGATCTCTTTCGCGCTCCGGTCAGAGTCTTCTGGCAGCAACACGACACGATCTCCATCGATATTCGATCCATCAATCCCGGCATTCACACAGACGTTCCCATTTTGTGTCTCCACAAGAAGAAACGGGAATTTTAGAATGATTTCCTTGCTCTCGTCAAGAACCATCTGGACAATTCTCGGATCGCGGTCATTCTGCTCTGCAATCGCAAGAGCGCGGTCGGACGGAGTAACATCTGACAACTCAATGATCCTGCCCTCTGCCTTCGCAACGATCGTGGATACAATGATGACAATGTCGCGATCCTGCAGATCGAACCGCTCGCAGACGATCGCTGCTATATCATCCCCCTCGTGAATCAGCGGGATGTCAGGAACTGTGAACAGGCTGATATTCATGAGGTGTAATTGCATCGATGCTGATTAAAAATTTTGGCACTGTCTGGAAATCCAGTGATTTCCGTAATGGCCAGTTGGATGTACAACAACGCAAAAGACGTGAAGACTGAGATTGACAACACTCTTCGCGTCTCTGCGTCTCTGCGCCTTTGCGTTAAATTGGAAAACAATAATGCAAAGACGCAAAGACGTGATGGCGCAAAGAACAAAAGTCTCTGGGTGCATCTCACTGGAATTTCCGATTGTATCAAAATTTTGCTTGTATCGGGCGCATTTAAGGTTTGCACCAAACAAAATCAAACAAAAGTACCTACACAGAACCATCATGAAATCAAGCAAGCTTGGTGGGGCGCACACCACCATAATCGGCGGCAGAACCGGAAAGAAGGCAGTAGAAGTTGTAGCACGGCACCACAAAGTGAAACGAGTCGTTCCGTCAGTCATCAGCGTCAGGGGACATGCCGGCGGGAAGACGTTAGCCAAGGTGCTGCGCCCTGACGTCAGGGGAAATCTTCGTCTCCTGATTTCATCAGGCACATCGGCGCAGGAACTGCGCATCGTCACAACCGCCGGAACCGTCGAGCAGGGCGAAGCTGTAAGACGCGAGTTGAATCAGGCACTGTTAGAAGCGTTTAGCTGATTAACTTGTTTTTTGGGGTGGTTTTTTCTCGTTTGGTGACACGGATGCAACCTCCTGCCGAGTGTATTGGTGTGGCATACGAAGTATTCGCTTCCGGAGTGCAGGTTACAGCACGACCGACTCCCCGGTCATCTCCGGGGGCTTTGGCAGTCCAAGCAGCTTAAGCATCGTTGGCGCGATATCAGCGAGTTTACCGTCCCTGACCCCTGCCACCGCCGGGTCAGTAACCAGTATCAGTGGCACCGGGTTTGTGGTGTGTGCGGTGTGCGGCGTCCCGTCCCCATCTGCCATCTCCTCGGCGTTGCCGTGATCTGCCGTGATGATCGCAGACCCTGCCGACTTCCGTACCGCATCAATGACTCTCCCGACGCAGAGATCAACCGTCTCCACAGCCGTCACAGCAGCCTCAAATATGCCGGTGTGCCCGACCATGTCACAGTTCGCATAGTTCAGGATGATTACATCGTAGTCATGCGACTCGATTCTCTCGATCACAGCGTCGGTGACCGCATGAGCACTCATCTCAGGCAACAGA
Source organism: Methanosarcinales archaeon (assembly GCA_030640725.1). Lineage (GTDB taxonomy): Archaea > Halobacteriota > Methanosarcinia > Methanosarcinales > Methanogasteraceae > Methanogaster_D. The sequence goes on from DAOWIV010000198.1 coordinate 4,161, forward strand.
TCATACGTTGCCACCTTTGGAGATGGTATCAGGCAGCGGTCCTCGTCAGGGTTTGGTACCTCAACGCCGCCGTTAAAGAAGAACGTGACGTGCGCATACTTCTCAGTCTCCGCGATGCGCAATTGCCGCATCCCGTGTTGTGATATAACCTCTCCGAGCGTGTTTATGATCTTCTCATGCGGGTATGCGACATCCGCATCGATCGTCGCAGCATATTCGGTCATGCACGCAAAATACAGGTTATCAAGCTTCTTACGCTCGAAATTATCAAAATCCGGATCAACGAATGCATGAGTGATCTCTCTGGCACGATCCGGTCTGAAATTGAAGAATATGATGGAATCTCCGCCAGCAATCGGAGTGGATCCACTGACGACGGTTGGCAGCACGAACTCGTCATTCTCGCCGCGCTCATAAGCATTCCGCACGGCGTCAGCAGCGCTCTCTGCGGATTTGCCTTCACCTGAAACAAGAGCGCGGTATGCCTTCTCCACCCGCCCCCAGCGGTTATCACGGTCCATTGCGTAGTATCTGCCAGAAACGGTACCGATCCGGTACCCCGCGTATCCATCGACCACATTTATGTATTCGAGCGCGCTCCTCGGAGGAACGTCCCGCCCATCGAGGAATGCATGCACCTCTGTTCTGACATTGTTCTCTGACGCAAGTTCCATCAAGGCGAGAAGGTGCGTGATATGGCTATGCACACCGCCGTCCGAGACAAGCCCCATCAAATGGATGCAGGAATCATTCGTCTTCACATGTTCGATTGCCTTTTGGAAAACCGGATTTTCGAAGAACGTCTTATCAGATACCGCCTTACTTATGCGGGTTAAATCCTGGTACACGACCCGTCCGGCGCCAATATTCAGGTGCCCGACCTCAGAGTTCCCCATCTGCCCGGCTGGAAGCCCGACAGCCTCACCCGACGCCTGCAGCGTGCAGGTTGGGCAACGTTCGCAAAGCGCGTCGAGATTGGGCGTCTTCGCGTGCGCGATTGCGTTACCTTCCCGTGATTCGCTTAGCCCGAACCCGTCAAGGATTATCAACATCAACATTTTGTGCATCTCCCCTGTAATTTCTCGATGCAACATAGATCCCGATGAGCGCGATCACAACCGCCCCCCCAATCGAGAACATAAGTTGCTGGATTCCATAATTCTGGTAAATTCCGGTAGTTGCAAGGATATATGCGCTCGTGCTCCATAGCAGGAGTCCGGTGGCAACGACAAAGAACGGAAACGCCCCTGCCTTGCCAATGGGTCTTTCCTCGAGGTGCAGATCAATGATCTTCCCGAAACCAAGGAACAATCCAGCCGCCACATACCACCAGACCGATTCCTGCATAAAGATCGTCGATAAGACGATATATCCAGGGAAGATATCGACTGCGATTCCTTCCCAGCAGGCATCAGCACCCTGGATCGTGGCAATGATCCCGATCAGGATCGCTGCAAGATATGTGACAAAACTGATTCTACCCTTGTATAGCGACTCGGTTGCAGTTTCACGGTACTTATCTATGGACTGCCCGACTCCAAAGCCGTTATACAGCAAATATGTTCCAACAGTTCCAACAATGGCGGCGACTGCAAGTTCGGGACGGTTTATCAACGATGATGCTGCATAGGCGATGCAAGCAAGCCCGATCGGGATGAATATTGCACCCCTGACCTTTGGATCGGAGATAAACTCCTTGAGCAAGTAGTATGTGCTCTCTATGCTCTCGCTCTGCTTCACCCGGATCCTTTTTACCGAATTTATCTTTATCCTCGACGCGATGATCGGCAGTACTGCCTCATCCTCGGCTCCGTCCGAGACAAGGATCACATTGTCAAATCCCTGCCCGTCAAGAAGATCATCGATCTGTGAAGCGATCTTGCTATCCGAGATCACTCCGACATCGTAATCGCCGGCGATGCTGACGATCTCAACCATTGCCCCTGCATCGATCAACCGGTCATACTCCTCGATCCCGCCGAAGATGGTGTTGACGTCCGAATCCTCGGGATCTGCTACCGCAAGTCTCGTGGCTGCCTCTATGTTCGCAGCTCTCCCGATAACAGGGCTTGCGACCCCGGCTTTCCGTCCGAGGTCATCATCCCGATCCAGACACAACACCAGTGTCTTCATGACCCTTATAGAAGATCTGAACGTTGAAGTAACATCAGATCTTCTGTACTGATCTTCTCTCCGTGCCTGAACAGGTCGTATATAACCTCTGCTTCCTTCTTAGCCTTTATTCGTTCCACTTTCCTCTTATCCTCCCTACCCCGTTTCGAGATGCTGTTGATCAGGCGATCCAGTTCTCGAATCTCTTTCTGGGCTTTGATGAATAGATGATGTTGATCGTCTGCTTCGTCCTGAATCTTCACGAATTTCTTGTGGATGCGATCCGATTTGGCTCTGATGGTCTCACCTTCCTTGAATGCGTGAATCATCTTGTCATGGTATTCCTGAGCCATATCCGCATATTCCGTGACCGTTTCGTGACATTCGGATGCTTTCTCGCGGATCTCTTCCAGTTCCTCAAGTGCCTGTTTGAGTTCGGTGTTTTTCTCGATCGCGTCTTTCTTTGCCCTGTACTCAGCGACCAGTGCATTGATCTGGATGACCAGACCTTTTTCCTTATCCGATGACAATACCTGAGTTTGCTGCTTGAATTCAAGTTCGTCGATCATCTGTTTCAGCTCCTCCACAGGTGTGCCGGTGATATTACACTCCTTTTTAATTTTTGCGATTTTGGCATTGGTCTCGTTGATTTTCTTGTTGTAATAATCCCGCCCCATCTTGGACTCGCTCACTTTCTTGTTGTGCTCGTCGCGTTCGTGCTTATAATGCTGCGCTTCATCCATCAGCATCTTTGACGTGCGGTTCAATTCATTGCGCTGCGAAGACCACGTACTTGATTCGTTATTCAGTTTATTACGTTTATTTCTAAACTCTTCAAGTTCTTTTACAAGTATCGCTCTTTTATCCTGTAGCTCTTTCAACATTTGCTTGGTATCCTCCTATTTTGGCGTGATGTTCGCCCAGTATCTATCTGTAATACATCCCGAATGATCGGAATGATTGCTCTTAAGTCCTTGGTATCGACTGCTACATCTGCATACTGTTTCAGGATCGGTTTTGCACGAAACGCGATCGAATATCCCGATTCCCTGAACAGATGGATGTCGTTTGCGCCATCACCGATTGTGATGCACTCACACGGTTTAATCCCGCATTTACGAGAGAGTTGTTCGAGTGCGTGCGCCTTTGAGTCAGCCTCGGTCAGGTCGCCTATAACTTCTCCTGTGAACACACCGTCGTTCGTAGCCAGATCATTGGCGATTACGTGATCGATGCCGAGCAGATCTCCGATGTTTCGTGCCGAGATCATGAAACCGCAGGTGATCATGGCAGTCGCAAGCCCCATCCCCTTGACAGATTCCACCAGTTCCTTTGCACCGGGCATCAGCGGGAGCCGGTCTATAACGGCGTTTGCACGCTCGATGCTCAGCCCCTTGAGCAGACCGACACGCCTGCAGAGTGCTTCACCGTAATCGAGTTCTCCGTTCATAGCCTGCCTCGTAATCTTGGCAACCTGATCACCAACACCGGCAATGGCAGCAAGCTCGTCGATAGTCTCGGCATCTATAAGCGTGCTATCCATATCAAAAACAACCATCTTCATCGCGTCATCTCGTTCATATCAGTTACAGTCGCGTCCTGTAATCACAAAATTATCAGTACATCTACTTAAATGTTCATTATGATTTTTGGGATTCGTCCGGACATATCAGATATGCCAGATACAATCAGATATACCTGACATCGGCACCCGAATTACTTGCATGGGTGATTATGCTGTAACCGCCAGTCGTCTCATCCAGAAACTCCCGTGCAAGGCGTACCGCATGACTGGCGTCCCTCTTAGTATCGGTGATGCTATACACAACCGGTCCGAATGAACTCATTCCGGCGCCGCACGTGTTTTCCTGCATGAGTTCGATCATCCGCTGGATCTCGGGTCTCTGAAGTGAGATTTCGCGTCTCTTAAAACCGGTCTTCTGTATTCGGTTTATGGAATCTCCAAATGACTCGATATCTTCCTCAACCACTGCCGGAAGCGTCTCCATGAGGATGATGTGCGAGAGTTCCTGCACCTCGGAGAGGGGGATCGGGCACTCCTGCTTGAAGATGTCCACCTCGTTGTCATCATGCGCGCCTCTTGCGTCAGGGATCGCAAGCACAACCTCCCAGTCAGGGAACGGGCGCTGGAAGAGGATTGGGGCGGGCGGGGATCTCGATATGGCGGACGGCTTGAAGGTGCCTTTCTCGCTGAAGCGGTGCCCGCCATCGAGGATGAACCCGCCACCTTCAAACGATGCGACACCAATCCCTGATGTCCCGCCGCGTCCTGCCTTGATTGCGATATCACGCACGCTCAAGCCCAGATTATACAACTGGTTCACAGCCATGCCCGCAACAAGCGCGCCCTGCGTTCCAGAGCCAAGCCCGACGTGCGGGGGGGCGTCGCGCTCGATATGGATCCGGATGCCGCCCCTGTCTGCGTTCCCGTCAGGAAGAAGCGCCGCAGCGCTCTCACGCATACGCCCGACGTGCGCTGCTCCGCCGGCAGCCTCGCTGGTGACCGTGACCTCGCCCGGTACGTCTGATCGCTCTGCGGTGATGCGAAAACCGGGCTCCTTGAGCGTCAGCCCGATTCCGCCGTCCACGCGCCCGATCGATGCATTGAGATCGATCAGCGTGATGTGAAGACGCGAGGGTGTTGTGATTTCGATCATGGGTATGTCATGGTGAAGCTATCGTGCCCGCGGTGGCTCGCAGGATCATGAGCGCGCCCAGGCGATGTGACGGGTGGTCGCCGATGCCGT
>DAOWIV010000062.1 GCA_030640725.1 Methanosarcinales archaeon
CGGTTCAACGATCTGGTGATCGCTCTTGAAAGTATCAGCGCGTTTACTCCCCCCATGATGATCGCAGCAGTGACGAACGCGGCAATTACAGTACTTGCGCTGGATGCTGCAACGTATTCCAGATAGCCGATGCTCTTTTCGAGCAGGATCAGGAGCAGCACAAGCCCAAAGCCAGCCATCAGTCTCTTGTTGACTGGCATATTGTTCAGTATGTTCATATTATACCCTCTGTATTTCTGTTTCGTATTCTATACTGATTGGTTGATACAACCAGGTTCCTCTCTATTCAGGTTGATCGATTGACCAACGCTGTAAGTTCCCCCACTATCCGATCTTGTGTATGTATCGGCACCGGTGGACATTCGATGCCGATGTTGGGGCATACACTTGCCCTCCCGGCTGCTTAGCCGATCATTGGGGACTGTGGCATTCGATGCCACCCCTTCGTCTCTAGTCAGTTGACCAATCATCGCGATGTTTTTGAGATCAACAGGTTCTCCTCGCGTTTCTTTGTCCTTCCTTTCCGCTGTAAAGAGCGATTCAAGGGGTGTGACAACCCCGCTTGCACTCGAAAACCCATCGCCAGCGCTCTTTTCACGCAGGCTGATACCGAGCCCTGCTGTCAGAAATGCGGTATTGCCTGTGCTATCACCATAATGGATGAATGCGATGGTCGTCATGATCATCTCCCCCGAAATTCCTGTTCACTTGAACCGATTCCATTCTTCTACTGCCCCCATATCGGTTTTGGCTGGCGTATCTGCGATGATATATGTTGCTCTCGCTATCCAATCCTGTGTATATATCGGCACCGATCAGCCTTCGACACCGGTGTGTGTCAGAGAGGATATAATCGGGGTTATCAACCGTGAGACCGAGATTAAAACAGGCACTTCAACCTGAGATCGAACTCGATCTCCTGGCATCATCGTCGGTTTTTCTCTACATTTGCAAAAATGAAGCGGAAATGAGGGGTAATTTTTAATCTATGTTAATCAATATCAACAACAAAGACTTTTAGACACAGATTACACTGATCAATGCTGATTCATTTTTATTGATTGATAAGAATGTAAACGATCCATCAACCGATATATTTATGAACTTGTGAGTTCCACCATTACATTGGGGTTACAGATTGTTTCAGAAAAACAGTCGCAGTGGACAGGATTCAATTGCAGGTCAGATGATCGGATCATCTGATTTGTGTATTGGGAATCCAAAAAGCGCATTGATAACCCCGATTATCACCTATTAGATTGTATGTGCAGCCTCTCACCGCGCCAACTTTTTTCATTATCAAAAGGATAATATCTTCGCCGATGCTTTGCATTCCGCTATTGCTCAAACATCCCACATTCAAAAACCCAAGTCTCCGATCCGGGAGGGCATGAGATGAGGACCAGGGCGCATTCCTCGGTCATCATAACACTCACCGATTTAGCGGCGGGTGGTTCACTTTTTTGAAAAAATCACTGCACATCGAAATGCCTCACCAACGCAGTCATACAACTCTTTGCTCCCGCACCTTCCCCGCATTTGCGCTCTCGAGTTCACGCTTCATCTCTCGCAGCGCACGGCGCAGTTCTTCGTTCTCTGCCACGAGTCTGTGATACTCACTGGATTCGACGGTCCTGACCCCGGTCTCCGAAAGCGACAGAAATGGCAGGTATTGCATGTAACGCTGCTTGAGTTTGTCAGGATCGGCACGGAAGTAAGCCTCGTGCGTGGAATCGATCCTGTGCCCCATCAGATAATCCACAAACCAGATGTCTGCGCCATTGTTAAGCAGCGTTGAACTGAAGAACTTGCGGAGGGCATGGGGGCGCACGATAGAGAACGTACCGCCCACCTTCTCATAACCAGCCCGTTTTCCGATATCGGCAAATATATCCACAAACCTGCCCTCGCTGATCTGCGATCCTGTGCGGGTTGCGAAGAGATGGTCAGTATCCTCACCCCCCATGTGTCCGTGTATTCCGCGTGCAGCAAGATAATCCTTGATCATCCGCGTTGCCTCCGGACTGATGAAGGTGATAAAGTCCATACGCACCTTCTGCCTGCGGAGATGGAGCGTTGTTATGCCGGTTTCCGCGTCCAGTCCTTCATAGAAATTACCGAGTGTGAGACTGCGCACCTCCCTTTGAGCCAGTCCTGATGATGCCATCGTGAGAACGATCGCCTTATCGCGCAGCGTTCTGGCGTGTGATACCATCTTGCGTACATCCTCAATCGTCAACAAACGCTTGCCGTTCTTCTCAAGTGTCACTATTCTGTTTCTCTGTCGTTTTCTCGGCAGATCAATCTCATAAGTGCTGTAGAACGAGCGCACAGCAGATAGGTAGACGTTCTGCGTCTTTGGAGCATATTCATTCTCATCGAGATATTCCTTGAATCGCAGGAGATGTGACTTGATCCTGCGCTTGCGCATGAGCGTACCACTTACAACCTCCTGCTCCGCCTCTTCAATCAGTTCCTCCGGCGTCTGGAGAGAGAGGTCGGTGTAATAGCTCATTGCACGGATGTAGTTTCTACGCGTGTTCTCTGCTGCATCAATCTCAACCAGCCAGTCATTGATCAGAGGATTGTATTTCATCTCTTCAGCATCCATCATGCCACCGGGCACATCTTTAGGGACTTATTTATATAAAGTTTATGACAAGAATTATATGTTTCACGATCGAGCGCATACCATAAGAACATCGGTGATGATTATAACGGGCGGGCTCTCCCGCGACTCCTCAAGAGCTTCGATGCCGTTTTTGGCAGTCTCCGAGACTTTTTATTATCTTCTGGTAACCCTCTATCCCCTCCGGCGCATACAGTGCAAAAGATTTAATATGTTTAAGAGTTATATTAGTATACATGGCAAGAGGCAACATAC
>DAOWIV010000079.1 GCA_030640725.1 Methanosarcinales archaeon
ATGACCAGTATAACACACATAACACACACCCCAATTGGGGTCATACATTCACCATTCACTGATCCGGATGATACGCCGATTCAGGGAGTCTTCGCAGACGGGGCAGGAGGCGAGGTGGAGGTATTTTCGGAATATGTTGACGGGCTTAAGGACATCGATGGATTCTCCCATCTGATCCTCCTCTATCATTTTCATCTTGCGGACGGTTATTCGTTGATCTCAAAACCATTTATAGGGGGTGGTATTGAGAAAGGAATCTTCTCGATACGGCATCCGAGACGACCGAACCCGATCGGAATCTCTATTGTCAGACTGGAGAACGTCAGAGGCAACATACTGGAGATTTGCGATGTTGATATCCTGGATGGAACGCCGCTTCTGGATATCAAGCCTTTCGTACGCCAGTTCGATCACAGAGCCGATATACAGAGCGGATGGGTGGATGACCAGCACATCGATGAGGTTAAGGACAAGACCCCGCGGAGCTTGAGGGATTCATAAGTAAATGCCAATCAATGAATCGACGTTTAAGATTCTCACCATCTCAATTGCACTACTCCTGACCGCATTCATCCTATCGCTGGTTGCATGTATTGTTACGCATACGAGCCCGCAGAGCTTGCTTGCAAGCATCGCATCCGAAGAGATCCGGTTCGCGATAAAATTGAGCTTGCTCACATCCGCAGTATCTACCGTGATGTGTATCGCAGTCTCGATACCGGCAGCACACGCGCTTGCACGCTACGATTTTTTCGGGAAGACACTCATCAACACGATAGTGGATCTGCCGCTTGCGCTGCCGCCGCTTGTGGCTGGAGTCGGGCTCTTGCTCCTCTTTGGCACGACTTCCTTTGGAGCATGGCTTTCGGATTTCGGGTTAAAATTCGTATTCACGCCGCTCGGGATCATAATCGCACAATTCACTGTGAATATATCGTTTATGCTGCGGATCATGCGTTCGACGTTTGAAGGAATCAGCCCGAGGTACGAATACGTTGCCCAGACGCTTGGCTGCAATCCGATGCAGGCATTCCTGCAGACAACGCTTCCCATGTCAAAGAACGGGCTTCTGGCTGGAGGGATCATAACATGGTCAAAAGGGATCGGGGAGTTCGGAGCAGCCCTGATGCTCGCTGGCGCAACACGGCTGAAGACCGAGACCCTGCCGATATCGCTGTTTCTGAATATGTCCTCCAACGATCTTGATCTTGCAATAGCCGCTGCAACCATCCTGATTGTCATATCGGTTGCATCTCTATACATCTTTGAACGGTATGGCGGTGTTACTCATTTATATTAACGATTTTTTCACAAAAAATCGAGTAAAAACTGCCCTTCGGGTCGGAGATCAGTTTTTGATCAAACTTTTGTGAAAAGTTTGGTGAAAAGTTTGCGAGTAAGAAATGCCATTCGGGTCGGAGATCAAGAAGATGCTCAATAAGTCGTGGTTGTACAAAGCGGCAACACGCGATAGACCAGGTATCAAAACAACATCACAAGAGGCACAACACCCATACCGGACAGCGATTGCACAATCCTTAACACTTCGCATTACATACAAGATGCAGTAATATGGTATACAATATCTACAGCAAAAGAAAGGGTTTCGAGATATTATGTCCTTTGGGCTCGTATCCATTATTTTTAAGAAAAAACAAGGACGATAAAGAAGAGATGATCAAGTCCCTATCCGAAGAAGGTGCCAGGCATAAAACAAGTTCACTGTACGTACACATTCCGTTCTGCGACTCATTGTGTAATTTTTGCTGCTTCTATCGAGGTTTATTGGAGGAAACACAGGCTAACAGGTATCTGGACGCGCTCAAGAAGGAGATCGTGAGGTATTCTGATACCAACTACATCAAGTCCAGCTCCTTTGCATCGATCTACATCGGGGGCGGAACTCCGACTTCACTCCGAACGGAACAACTAACAGACCTCTTAGCACTCTTGAAGGAGCGATTCAACATCAGAAGTGATGCGGAAATCACTGTGGAAACAACCACACACAACGCTGAAGGGGGTAAACTGGAAGCGCTCTACGAAAATGGTGTTAATAGACTGAGTTTTGGCGTACAGACATTCAAAGACTCCATACGGAATACTCTCACACTAACAGACACGAGATCGGAAGCTATCTCTGTGATCCGTGCCGCACA
>DAOWIV010000050.1 GCA_030640725.1 Methanosarcinales archaeon
AGGTTTGTTTTTGATTTGGAGATACAACACGTGCTTTAGGGAGGCGCATCTTCTGCAACGCAGGGTCTTCTGTAACCCCAGATGGCGTGACACCCCCTTATCTCAACAGTCGCCATGTATCGGTTTGTGAACATTTATTAGAGATTGAGTCCAAAAACGATATGGGGTGTTAGTTATGGGATTCCACAACAGCAACGACACAAAAAATCCAGATGATGAAAGAAGTTTTGTTCAAATTGTGGAGGGCAGATCGATGCACGTGCCGAAATATGCCCACATTGCGGCGTTCGAGTGAAGAATAGTAAATCACCGACGATGGCAGCATTTCTATCATTCCTGTGGACGGAGCTTGGTCAGGTCTATAATGGTCAGGTTGGCAAAGGCATATTCCTTTGGTTCGCTTGTCTGATCGGACTGTGTTGCGGAGTTATCATTGGTGTTGTAGTCTGGGTATACACAATGTGGGATGCATACACAGTTGCAAATGGAGATCGTTAAATGTTACAATTTCCAAATGATCTAATAATGGGTGAAATGACATGAAAAGAAAAAATATAGCGCGGTTGATAGCCAATATGACCACAAGAACAAAAATTATGATGTGCGCATTGCTAATTACAGCCACAGTGATGTCCGGATGTGTTGAACCAGACGTGAAAGAATCGACAACTGTTATATGGAAGGATGGTGCTATTGTGGAACCCACTATCGTTCCGACTGTAAAACCGACACCAGAAGCCATACATACGCCTGAACCTACTGTAGCCCCCACACCAGATATTAAAGACGACATCGTTATCGTATTTGATATATCAGAAAGTATGTTTTCCGAGATTGCCATCAATACTGGTGTAACAATTCTTGATTACGAAAAAATACTAATATGCAACATCCTCGATGACAAGGACTTCAGGGATGACCTGGTGGGCATGATCGCTTTCGGAGGAAAGGCATACGAGGTGGCAGGTCTGACATATCTCGGCAACGACGCCGCAAGAGAGTCGCTGAAAGAGACGATAATGACGATAGAGCCGAAAGGAGAGATCACAACCACGCTCGATCAGGGACTGGCGATGGCAGAGGAGATGCTTACCAATTCAGCCGGTGCAAAGGACGTGATCATCGTATCAGATGGTAACATCGATGCAGGCATCTATGAAAGTTCGCTCTCTGTTGCTGCAAGGATGAATAACGCAGACATAAGGATGCATTTCATCCATGTGATGAGTTCGCCAACCAATCTGGTGACAAAGTTCGAGGATCTTGCCCATGGTGTGGATAGTACGTATCAGCAGACCACGTATCCTGCATCAGTCGCAATCTCAACATCCCAGGCAACCGCCACACATAGTTTATCACCACCTTCACCAGATCCTATTCCGGTGTCAACATCAGCATTTACCGAATTAGAACCAGAGCCAGATCCACATACAGAAATAGGATCTGAACCAGAAATTGAACCAATACAAACACTTCCAAGTTCTCATTGTATCAGTGCTATAGTTGATAGATCGCCATGGGATAATAATATAATTTATTTTCTATGTATAAATGGTGAAATCGCTGAACGTGCTCTATATTTAGATCCCATGGATTATAAATATTTAGATTATATAGAAATCTTTATTGATAATCAACTTATTGCATCATTTGAACCCACTGTAGTAAAGGGTAATATAGGATTTAAAATTGAAGAATTCCCAATGATAATTAAATTACCGAATGGGATAGATAATTCGGGTGAAATAACCATGATTGGAACATTTACTTTCAGTAGAAGTCCCCATGGATTAGGTTCAATTATTCCAGATGGTGATTATCATATAATAGTTTGCCACCGAGGTAGAGTTCCAGATGAATATCAAGATGAATATAATGAATTTCCTATATATCAAGGATAATCATCTCTTTTTCTTTATATTTTCCATCGGGGTATCTGCCGCAGGAACCCCCAAAAGGATTGTCAGATAGTACTGTCTTCTCGTTTCACACTACTCTTGTGTTTTAGCACCGCGCTCCTGATCTCGACACCAAGATCGGCTGCGATCACAGGGCATTTCGCAAGTAGCATGAAGAATATGTTACCAGCCTCCTCGCTTAGCGATTCATAGTTTCCCTGCCCTTTGCTGATGATCATGTCAGCCGATCGATACGTGGCAACAAACGCAGGATCGCACCGCTCAAGGATCGTGCCCGGCGTATCCGCGGTCGTGATGATCTCTGCAAGCGAGTCGATTCCACAGAAGATCGCGTCATCCGTCGTCGCATCGTTGATGATCGGCTTCTTTTTGACTGCATATATGATATTGGCACGATCATTGATCTCTTCGATTAATATCCGATCAAAAACCACTTCGCCGGCATTGTCTGCAAGATAAAGAATGTTCTCTGATTTTTCGAGTGATTCTACAAACTCAGGATAATCATTTATTGCAAATTCACGCGTCAAGGTATCTTTTATCGTCTTTCTGACGTTAAACTGGATATGTGCCCCGAAGTCAATGATATTTCCGGCAATCGCAAGTTTTATCGCGGTGAAGAGTCGGTCTTCCGATTCATCTACGATTCCCTTAAGACACGGATACATCTCCATCGCAACGCCGTTGTATTCTGCTTTAAGCGCCCTGTACGGGTCATCGCAGCCAGTAATATCGTGTACTATGGAGTACACGGCGTGCGCAATGGATGGTGGGCTCCTGTTAAGCGGCATGTCCAGTAACACCCTCATCACGGATTTCAGCACCTTTTCCTGCACTACCGGGTCGTCAGTCACCATCCTTGTGGCGTTGAGCGACTGTTTCAGAAGGCAGGGGATACATTCGAGTTTTGATTTCATGACAGCCCCGCCACAATCTCTTTAAGTCTTAATATTGCCTCTTTCTCACGAGCCCCGCCACATATCTGAACAATCCGATCATAATGCCTGATCAAATCAAGATATTTCGGATCTCTCTTCAACTGATACCGCGTGGCATGTACAAGCGATTCTATGATCGCACTAAAACCCCGGTTCACGCTTACAATCGGTTTATTGCAGACCACCCCTTTGACCGGGGTTAATTCAAACAGATCCCTTTTTGACTGCTCGCACACAAACAGCAGCCACGCATCCGCGTGTTTCAGGGCAGGGCAGCCCACGTCATCGGGATATTCGAACATATCCGGATCGAGATCCCCAAATGTGGACTCCACGTATAGTACCGGGTCGTGGATTGTGTTTGCAACGATTTCACCAGTCACAACAACGTTTTGCCGCGTGTGCGATCCGGAAAAGAGTCGCGCACAGATTCGGTCGCCGCCGCTGTTGCTGCCATGGCTGCAATTGTTTCTGATGATGCCGATGGGTGCTGCATTCGGAACACCTGATTCTGATCTTGTCGTTGCGATCACTTCAGAGATTCCGTCGAGGATTCCGAAGTCGCCCGGGTCTATGCGAGTCACGTTCGATAGTGGGTTCTCCACAGTCTTAAAGTGCGCTACCGGTACCGGTCAAAACGTCTGACCACGGGATAAACGCCCGCAATCGACCATACTTGGGGGGATGTGACCAGATTGATCTATGAAAACGCACGATACTGATAAAATGGTTACTGCTGAATATGCGGTGGGGCTACTAACCAAACACAAAACAGGAACATAACGGTGAACCATGATAAGAAAACACCACACACAACTGACAGAAACTGAACTTGCTACCCTGCTGAACCGGGAAACAGAGATTGAACGAGTGAAACCAGCCGTTTCAGCGATTCTGCAGGACGTAAAAGTTAGAGGCGACGCCGCGCTCATCGAATACACCGAGCAGTTCGACGGCGTCTCACTCTCTGCAATCGAGGTTTCAGACGACGCCATATCAGAGGTATTTGACAGAATCGACCCGGAAATTCTCTGGCATCTTGAGACCGCGGCCGACAACATCCGGCGGTTTCACGAGTCCCAGATTGAACCCGACCTCTGGCTGAGCGAGATTGCGCCCGGAATCAGCCTCGGACAGAAGACGACGCCTCTTGACTGCATCGGCGCTTATGTTCCGGGCGGGCAGGCGTCATATCCATCGACCGCGCTGATGACGATCATACCAGCAAAGGTCGCATCTGTGCCCGAGGCTGTGATCTGCACCCCGCCGATGCCTGATGGTAACGGGGGTGTGCATCCGCTGACACTTGCTGCCGCATCGATTGCAGGCGCTGACCGGATCTTTTGCGTAGGGGGCGCCCAGGCGATCGCTGCGATGGCTTACGGCACAGCGACCGTGCCTGCAGTCGACAGGATCGTTGGACCCGGGAACGTCTATGTGACTGCGGCAAAGATGATAGTCCCGACCCGGATCGATTTTCCAGCAGGACCTTCAGAGATCCTGATCATCGCAGACGAGAGCGCACATCCCGATTTCATTGCAGCAGACATGATAGCGCAGGCAGAGCACGATCCGAACGCGGTGTCGGTCCTTGCAACGACATCGCAGGCGATCGCAGGCAAGGTGTTCGAACTGATCAAATCAGGGGAAGCAGACGCGCTCCGGTCAGAGATCATCAAAAAGTCGCTCGAACACAGTGCGATCCTGGTCTTCGACTCGATCGATGAGTGCATCGGGTTTTCAAATATGTTTGCGCCGGAACACCTTGAGATCATGGTGAAAGACTCGCTTGGCGCGATAAACGGCATCTGCAACGCGGGTTCGATTTTTGTCGGCGATTATGCCCCTGTTTCGGCTGGCGATTACGCATCAGGTACAAACCACGTACTGCCCACAGCCGGGCACGCACGGGCATACTCGGGTCTGAATGTCGGTTACTTCACAAAGAAATCGAGCATCCAGATCATCGGAAAAGAGGGGCTCTCTCGGATTGGGGATACGATTGTGGCGATAGCGGAGGAAGAGGGACTTAACGCGCACGCAGATGCGGTCAGGGTGCGATTTTCAGGCGAGGATGAGGGGTGAAGGTTGCGGATGTGTTGGCGCCATCGATACTGATCTGATGACGCCCGGGCATCCACACACCCATGTTCGGTGGTATCTGATCTAATAATGTGCAGCCTCTTTTCCGGCAAGCTCGCGCCGCTTCTTCTCGACGTAGCCATACACCGATGAGTGCGGCGCACCATCGATCAGCATCTCGATTGCAGTCTTTGCAACGTGCGTCTGCTCAGGATATCCGATGAGCGCTACGGTCTTCCCATAGACCGAGACGCTGGCATGAGTCACAGTCTCGATCAGTTCCCGTGTTCTGCCGCTCGTTCCGATGATCCTGCCTTTGATGCGCTTAAGCTCTTTTGGCGTGTTTGCCGATATGTCGATCACTTCTAATACCATAAAATCGCCATCGAACAGGGTGATCGCCCGTTCCGGGCTAAAACCCCGTCCGATCGCCTTGACGACCTCCACAGCCTGCATCGCACGCACCGGGTCATCAGAGGCTAAAACCTCCACAGTACCTGATTTGCTGTCGATGTCCAGTTTTGCAGCCGAACGCTCCTCGATCAGTTGTTTGACGCGGCCTTTCGGACCGATCACCGCACCGATCCGATCCTGCGGGATTTTGACGTACATCAGCCGCCTAACCGCCTAACTTCGCATTGAGTTCGCCGAGTGTGCTGTATTTGATAGTTCCAAGCCTCGTGACGCTCGCTTCCGGAACCGTATCTGCTTTCAGCCCTGAAAATTCGGCAGGGGTGCCCATGTACACACGAAGCCTTGCCATCGCATCCCGCCCGCGCATACGTTTGTACGGGAGCATGCCGCGAACCGTCCGCTTCAGGATGCGGTCAGGACGGGTCGGGAAGTACGGACCATGTTCTGTCGACCCTTTGTCCATCTGTTCCTTATATTCCCGAAACGTGGTGGTTTTGGCGCCTGAGACTGTGGCACGCTCGGCGTTGATGATCGCTATAGTCTCTCCGTTGAGCAGCCTGGATGCAACAACACTCGCAAGCCGCCCGAGAATCAATCCGTCTGCATCGATAATTATCCTGTCAGTCATAAAATCACCAAATTCACATGATAATCCGCATATTCGATCCTGCGGGGTTTCTCGCCAGTAATTCTTCGATCGTGAGGCATTCGCCGCCGGCATCCGTAATCTTTGCCCGTGCACCCTCGCTGAAGTTAAACGCCCCCACCACCAGCGGGTAGCTGACAGTACCTGCGCCGAGCACCTTTCCGGGCACGACGATCGTCTCATTCTCTGCGACGTGCCGGTTGATGTGGCTGAGATTCACTGTCGCATAACTTCTTCTTGGTCGTTCCAGACGCCCTGCAACATCTTTCCAGATTAAAGCGTCGTTCTCTCGTGATTTGACTCTTAGATCCTCTATTAGCGTTGCAATCCGGGGATCGGTCTTCTTATATCGTATTTTGCTCATGTTTCCTCCAAGACTTACACAGATCATCTGTGTTCGAACCGATTTTCGGGGTTCATCCGCCATTGGAATGCGGGAATGTAAACATCAGTACCTGCCGTAGAAAAAGTTTCCGCTTTATGAGTGCGTCACATTACGCAAATGTTCGAGTCGTATCCTCTCTGGTGACTGGGTCAAAATGCCCAAAACGTCGGATAGAAGCTCTTGAATGAGTCTCATACTCGTAGGCAATGTGCTGGGCAATAGCTAATAGCTAAGAATTCGCACCCTCAAACCATCGGATCATCTGTCTGACGCCATCCTCAAACCCGACCTTCGGCTCAAATCCGAGTTCCGTGATCCGGGTGATATTGGCATAAAGCGTATTCACATCGCCAGCCCACGTCTTGCCGCCGTAACGTATCTCAGCCCCAGGCGAGATGATTGAGACCATCAGCTCTGCAAGCTCCTTGATCGATGTCGGGCTACCGCCTGCTGCATTGTACACCCCGTCGCCACGTTCTGCCACCAGCACAAAAGCATCAGCCATGTCAGAGACGTAGCAGTAGTCCCGGATCTGCTCGCCTGTGCCAAGAACCTCGAGAAGCGACGGATTCCTTCCCAGTTTCTGTATGAAGTCGTACATCACATATCGCGGCTGCCGTGGCCCATAAGTATTAAAGATCCGTATCGCTGCAAAGTCGATTCCGTAAGTCTCCTTGAATGCGAGCCCGCACCGCTCGCCTGCAAGTTTCGATGCGCCGTAAGGCGAGATCGGGTGCAACGGGTGATCTTCGTCGATCGGCGTCCGAATCGGCTCACCATATACGGCGGCAGTTGATGCATACACGATCTTTTCCACACCCGAAACCCGGCACGCATCAATTACGTTGAATGTACCGAGTGCGTTCGTCTCAAAGTCGTACCTCGGATCTTCTGTCGAATGAGGCACCGATGCATTCGCACCGATATGAAATACCACATCGATATCCGCATCCTTGATTGTTTTTTGGATCAGACCCGCGTCCCTGAGATCACTTTTTACAAATGCGGCGTTTTCCGGGAGGTTTATTTCCTTTCCGGTACTGAGGTTGTCCAGTGCCGTTACCGCGCACTCGCCCGCGAGCCTGTCGACTATGTGGCTTCCTATGAACCCAGCCCCACCAGTCACCAGAACGTTCTTTCCTTTGACCATGGTATCTGAATCCGAAATTGGTTGTTATGCATCATATATCTTTACATCAATCACCACATGCAAAACCCCCGGCGCATATTTCTTGACGGTGCGCCGCCCGATTATGTCCACGCTGCGCCCGCACGCCTGCGCTGCGTCTTTGATGCGCCGGATCGGTCGCTGGTATGTCAGCGCTTCAGGCGTACCCTCGTGATAATGCATTATACCACCGGATCTCGCCGCACGCATCCCCGACACGAGTTGTTCGTGTGTCACGTCAAGATAGCCCATGATCACCCGATCAGCGGCGTTCTCCGGGGATTTGATTGCACAATCACCATGCACCGGAAGAACGACCTCATCTACTTTGTTGATCCGGATATTCTCCCTGAGATAGTGATATGCAACCTGGTTGAGTTCGATTGCAATAACCTTTTTCGGGCGCGAATGAACCGCGATCTGGATCGAAAAATAGCCGATGCCGGCAAACATGTCCAGGACAACCTCGCCATCACATAATTTACCCATCCGCATCCTTTCTATGAGATTTCCCTGCGAAAACATGATCCGGCTCGCATCGAGCCTGAAGTAACACCCGTTCTCCTTGTGGGTGGTTTCTGTTTCGGGAATGCCTGCAATCACCTCGCAGACCGGCTCACGGAAGCGTCCTGTAACGCCCCGGTTCCATAGCACGGTGCTGCATCTCGGATACATCGCAAGAAGCGCATCCCCTACCACATCTGCACGGTGCTTCAGCGCGTCCGGGATGCTGACAAGGATCACGGTGCCAAGAATCTGCCAGCCACGCGGGAGTAGGTTTGCCTCTTCGGGGGGCAGGCGGAGAATGTCGCGGAGGTTTGTGGATGCCATGGTTTGGTGGTTCGGTCGGACTTTGATTAGATCTACTCGAATTTTTCTAACGCATTCTACCC
>DAOWIV010000112.1 GCA_030640725.1 Methanosarcinales archaeon
AGACCTGGGACAATGTCATTGTGCGGCAGAAATCAACGGGTAAGCAGATGTTCTTTGGCAAAGCAAAGAAGGATCTTGACATTGCAGTCGGCGATGCCACGTATATGGAAGTTGAGGCTATGGCATCCGAGCTTCCTGAAACTCCGCTGCGTGTGACCCTCTATGATGAAAACGATACGAAGATCGACTGGGTGATCATACAGCCTGCCATGTTCGATGTCGGCAGATGATGCAGATTATCGTTCTTGCTTGCCGGCAATTCCGGCGATCACGTCGCCGCGTGTGACGATGCCAACCAGTACACCGTCATCGATCACCGGTAGTCGGTTGATCCGGTGATTCACCATCAGCGTGCTGGCAGCCTCGATCGAATCGTCTGGCGAGATTGTATGCACATGTTTTGTCATAATCGTGCGCACAGGTTTTCCGCCCACGTCTTCGAGCGCATTCTTTGCATCCTCCCATCCGATCAGTTCGCGTAAAGGTATCTCGATGATCTCAAGCGGGCTTGGGAGCCATAGGTTTCGGTCGTGCGCCGGAATTTCGAGCAGTTTCAACACGTCTGACTCGGTAACGATTCCCACCAGCCGGTCACCATCCATCACCGGCATGCCGCTGATGTTGTGCTGCTTCAGTGCTGATGCCGCGGTTCTGACGGTGTTATCGATCTGGCAGGTGATGACCCGGTCATGCATAACATCTCTGATGTTCATATAGTGGGTGTCTTGGTTCATCAGGGGTATTTCTTTCGGTGGTGCGATCAAGCATGTAATGGCATGTAACCATTTTTATATCGGGCAGCCCTGATCAAACCCTCGTCCGCGGTCTCGGGATCGGTCATGACCGTTACAGGATTTGAGTACTGATCTGAAATCCTTGAAAAAGTATCGTCAACACACGTCTCAACGTCTTTCGGGCTGTTGCACATCCGGCTACCATCACAGATATCCCATCATTTCCCGTGAAGAACGTACCACCCGTTATAACCATTTTCATCGTTGATTCACCAGTTCCTCAACCACCTGGCAAATCTTCCGCCCCCATCCTCGATTCCGACTCTTGGTTTCCATCCGGGTTTCCAATCGCACTGGCATCCGCCAGCATGTCCCTGACGTCCCCTCCCCGCTTCTCGATGTATCTGACAACAGCCCCCCATGTGACATTCTCCATGACCCAAAAATCAATTCATTGACACTGATCCTTGTGCCGCCGCATGCACATGCATGTTCGCATAACCCGCGAGCAACCGCAAGCCTCGCGCACAAAACCCGCCACCATGGTCGAGGGCAGGTGCGCCGCAAAGACCGATAACCACCACACCCGTCAGAACAATTGATTAACACCCGCCGATCATCACTACCCCATGCCCGAACCATTCATGCTTGCGCTCTCGATATCAATCGGATTCGCGCTTGGCGTCATCAGCGGGCTTGTCCCGGGCATACACACAAACAACTTCGCACTGATCCTGCTTGCGCTCTCCCCTGCAATTGCACACCTCGGATTCACAAATACAAACATCGCCGTGATCATTCTTGCAAACTCGATCGCGCACACCTTCCTAAACATCATTCCGGCGGTGTACCTCGGCGCACCTGACGCAGACACCGCGCTTGCGGTGCTACCGGGTCACGACATGCTGCTCGACGGGATGGGTGCGGCAGCGGTCAGATTATCGGCGATCGGCAGTGCAGGATCGATCATCGCATCGTTACTGCTTGCAGTCCCACTGATGTTGTTTTTTGGACGGTATTATGATGTCATACGTGAGAACATGGGCGGGATCCTGATGGCAATCGTCATACTTATGATCCTCACCGAATCAGGAAGGTATATCGAGGGGCAGGGGTCTCTTGTACATCTAAAATACAAATTCTATGCGACAATCATCATTCTCATGTCCGGAGTCCTTGGATTACTTGCATTTAGAAATGCGCACCTGATGCAACCGATTTTTCAGTTGGGTTCGCCTGACGCATCGTTTTCGCCATCAATCCTTCTCCCACTCCTGACCGGGCTCTTCGGAGCACCCGTGCTCCTGATCAGCATACTCACAAAATCGAGTATGCCTGCGCAGCGCCGGAGTTCGATAAATCTGCGATCAAAATGGGTGCTGCGTGGAATTGCAGTCGGGAGCATCGCCGGATCGATCGTTGCGTGGCTGCCAGGAGTATCTTCATCGGTTGCGACGGTGCTCGCACGATTAGCGATCCGAGGAAGACTCGAGAACCACCGGACAAGGGCAATGGAGTTCATCGTCTCGGTTTCCGGCGCAAACACATCTAACGCCGTTTTTTGTTTGATCGCGCTCTTTATCATCGGGTACCCTCGGAGCGGGGCAACGATCGCAGTGCGAGATCTGGTCGGCAGGACACCGGACGCGCATACCGTCCTGCTTTTCCTGACCGTCATCGCGCTTGTTTCGATTGCATCATACATCACCACGATATCCCTCGGAGATTTTGCCCCATCTGTGCTGGAACACGTTAATTACCGGAAATTATGCACAGCAATCCTTATCGGGCTTGTTCTGATGGTCTCTGCATGTGGCGGCACATTCGGGCTTGCAGTCTTCCTGACTGCGGTACCAGTCGGGCTGCTTCCTTATTACATGGGCATCCGGAAGAGTCATGCAATGGGCGTGATCCTGCTGCCCGTGATGATGTATTACTTCGGAATGCGCTAAGCTCCGGACGTACGTGTTTAGCTAACCACAAGATTACACCGATTTCCACGAGAAAGTATGGGGCGGCAGGATATAAAATGCAACATATCACCAATACCTTGTATGCACCACCATCTTCCCTGACAATCTCGTGAAATCTCGTGGTTTTTTCGCCTCAGCTAATCACATACAAAAAATTTAATAGCACAACACCAGAATCAATGAGCAAGAGGTATAATAACATGGGAAAAATACTTGGAATCGATCTTGGAACCACAAACTCGTGCATGGCAGTGATGGAAGCCGGCGAGCCGACCATCATACCGAATGCCGAGGGCGGAAGAACCACCCCGTCGGTGGTGGGCTTCTCAAAGACCGGGGAACGACTGGTAGGGCAGATCGCAAAGAGACAGGCGATCTTGAACCCGGAACGGACTGTTTCCTCGATTAAGCGGCATATCGGCGAGAAGGATTACACAATAAACATAGATGGCAAAAACTACACGCCTCAGGAGCTCTCTGCCATGATCCTGCAGAAGATGAAGAACGATGCTGAGGCATATCTCGGGGAGACGATCGCCGACGCCGTGATCACCGTGCCCGCATACTTTGACGACTCGCAGCGGCAGGCGACAAAGGATGCTGGAACAGTTGCGGGATTCAATGTGAAACGGATCATCAACGAGCCCACCGCCGCGGCGTTTGCTTATGGGATTGACAAGAGTGAAGGCGAACAGACAATAATGGTGTACGATCTCGGCGGAGGCACGTTTGATGTCTCGATTCTGGAGCTGGATCCAACTGTTGGAACGTTTGAGGTCAAATCAACCTCCGGGGACACTCATCTTGGTGGAGATGACTTTGATAAGCTGATTGTGGACCATATCGTATCTGAATTCAAGAAACAGGAAGGCATCGACCTCTCCAAAGACAAATCAGTGATGCAGCGACTCACCGATGCCGCCGAGAAGGCAAAGATTGAACTATCCGGCGTGGTTACCAGCAGCATCAGCCTGCCGTTCATCACGGTGGGACCTGACGGGCAGCCAAAACACCTTGACATGACTCTCTCGCGTGCAAAGCTGGACGAACTGACCGTCGAGCTGATAAACCGGACGATCGGTCCGATGGAGGATGCGATCAAGAGCGCGGGGATGACCAGAGACGATATCGACCGTGTGCTACTTGTCGGCGGCGTAACACGGATGCCATCGGTCATTGCTGCGGTCGAGCGGGTCACAGGAAAGAAGCCGTACAAGAACATCAATCCGGATGAGGCGGTTGCGATGGGCGCAGCCATCCAGGGCGGGGTGCTTTCGGGCGAGGTCAAGGATGTGTTGCTGCTGGATGTGACGCCGCTGACGCTCGGTATCGAGACGCTCGGCGGGGTTGCGACACCGCTCATCGAACGAAACACGACGATACCGACGAAGAGGGGCCAGACATTCTCCACAGCGTCTGACAATCAGCCATCTGTCGAGATCCATATCCTGCAGGGTGAACGTGGTATTGCCTCCGCAAACAAGACGCTTGGTAAATTCATGCTTGACGGCATCCCGCCAGCTCCAAGAGGCATCCCGCAGATCGAGGTAACATTCGATATCGATGCAAATGGCATCTTAAATGTGACTGCAAAGGACCTTGGCACAGGAAAGGAGCAGTCGATCACGATCAAGAAGCCAGGTGGGCTGTCTGACGAGGATATCAAGCAGATGGTCAGGGATGCAGAGGAACATGCGGATGAGGATGCGAAGCGAAAAGAATCCGTAGAGGCGAAGAATACCGCTGAAACGATGGTAACCTCCGCAGAAAAAACTCTCGAGGAGGCAGGCGATCTTGCAACGCCTGATCAGCGGGAAGCGGTCGAGAAAGCGATAGAAGATCTGAAGACGGCGATCGAGAGCGATGACACAGAAGAGATCAAGAGCAAGACCGAGACGCTGACCGAGGCTATCTACCCAATCGCAACCGCTATGTACCAGAAAGGTGCGGAAGCACACGCAGCAGAGGAAGGTGGAGCAGCAGGAGCCGGAGAAGGTGGCAATGAAGACGTGGTCGATGCGGATTATGAGACCGTGGATGATGACAAATGAGGGTCCCTGGGCAAACCGGGGTCT
This sequence comes from Methanosarcinales archaeon, assembly GCA_030640725.1. GTDB lineage: Archaea > Halobacteriota > Methanosarcinia > Methanosarcinales > Methanogasteraceae > Methanogaster_D. The sequence continues at coordinate 4,783 of DAOWIV010000112.1, forward strand.
CCAAACCCCCCTAACACCAACACCAGCACATCCGACAGCCACAATTTCAGGTTAGCATGAAATCCCTCCGAAACATCAGTTTCTCTTCCATGCGGGTCACAGAGGACCCGTTTGGATGGGCTTATATGCTTGAAGATATCGGTTTTGGCGGATGGGAGATCGTGCAAGAAGGAAAACAGGTTCTTAATGACCAGAGTATCCGAAAGATGCGAGAGGTCTGCGAGACCACGGATCTTGCGATAACGATCCACCTGCCGTTTTCGGACCTGAACCTTGGAAGCCTGAACCAGCCGATCTGGGAGGAGGTTGTGGGGCAGCATACCTCCTGCATCCGGGTCGCATCCGAGTTTGCAAGTCTTATGGTCGTGCATCCGGGCTATCTCTCACCACTTGGGGTGCAGATGCCAGATCTCGCATGGCAGCAGAACATCCTGGGACTACAGCGACTGTGCGACTTCGCAGATGACCTCGGGGTCAGGATCGCTGTTGAGAATATGCCGCGGATGAAGCTTATCTTCGGAAAAGAGCCGGCTGAGATGGCTGGCATGATCGAACTTGTGGATCGGGAGAACCTTGGCATGACGCTTGATGTGGGTCATGCGCACACAAACGGTGTTTTGCCTGAATTTCTCAGGATGAAAGAGATCGTGCACGTCCACATCCATGACAATGGGGGGCGAAGAGACGAGCACCTGCAGATCGGAGAAGGTACGATTGCTTGGGCGGAAGTGATGGGTGAATTGTGCAAGCGGCATCGCGGGTGCAGGTTTGTAATCGAGGCGCGGAGTCTGGAGGAGGGGGAGGCGAGTCTTGAGTATCTGCGGGGGATGATGTGATGGTGTGCAAATACTATCAAGATCCGCTAATCGATCTTCTAAAACACCCTACCCGTGTGAATCCTGCAAAAATAGCGGCGATACGGTTAAGTGAACTTGAGGAAGAACTGTTGATGGGTGAAAGATTATGAGACAACTGGATGGAGGAAACGCGTGGGATGTGCTCAGCAAGTACGCGGGAACGGTTGAAGGACCAAAGGATTGGTCAGAGGAGCATGATCATTATCTGTATGGCATTTCCAAGAAAGGAACTCGGGTGTTATGAATGTGGATCATTTTCTCGATACTGCTCATCTGTCGGTGTTGCTCAAGTCAAGCGGATTTGGAGAGGTGTTTGTAACAGGCGAGTATGGAGATTGACATGAAAAGAGTTCCTCATCCTATACCATATCAGGGGAGTAAACGAAATATAGCCCGAACAATACTCTCATTCTTCCCACACCAATTTGATACATTGGTTGAACCTTTTGCGGGCTCCGCAGCGATTTCACTTGCTGCTGCTTCTTATGGGAAATCACATAGGTTCCATATAAACGATTTAAATAAACCTTTAATGAATCTCTGGAATGAAATTATTACAAACCCCCATGATATTTCTGATGGATACGAAACCCTCTGGAATGAACAGAAAGGCAGGGAAAAAGAATTTTACTTCATAGTCCGTGACAAATTTAACAATACCGGAAGACCTGATCATTTTCTTTATTTATTAGCCAGATGTGTGAAAGCGTCTATTCGATATAACGCCAGAGGCGAATTTAACCAAAGTCCGGATAATAGGCGAAAAGGGCGACACCCTGACAAAATGAGAAATGATATATTTGTAGTGTCGTATCTATTGCGTGATAGAACAATTACAACTCATGAGGATTATAAAAATATTTTGAAAAAAGTTTCAAAAACGGATTTGGTTTATATGGATCCACCATACCAGGGTGTGTGTGCTGGTAGGGATCCTCGATATTATACTGGCGTCGACTTTGACGATTTCTTATCCCAGATAGAAAAACTGGTCAGACGCCACATATCTTTTATACTGAGCTATGACGGTCGTAAGGGGGAGAAGATATATGGCAGAGAAATCCCTGCGGATACCGGCATCCGGCGAATAGAGGTAAACGCAGGTCGTTCCACTCAATCCACACTACTGGGTATGAATGAGATAACTTATGAATCGATTTATCTCTCTGAAGATTTGGTTAAACGTCTTAATCTGCCCCCCGATGAAATTTTAAGTAAGGTAATTCCCTATCGTGGTACCAAACAAATGACACTGCCCTTAAACAGAGATTAGGTATGGCTGGCGAAGATTTAGCTATTGATCTTGTTGAACTTCTGGCATCACTTCCCAGTAAGCGAGCAAGGGTTGTCGTCAAACATATCAGTGAACACGGATTTATAACGACTGAAGATTTAGAGAGCAAATATGGTTATAAGCACCCTCCAAGAGCTGTACGTGATGTTCGTGAAGCCGGGATACCATTAGATACATTTAATGTCAAATCTTCGGACAGGTGCAATATTGCTGCATATCGTTTCGGTGATTTGTCTAAAATTAATAAAGACAAACTTGGTGGAAGAAAAACATTTTCAAAAAAGTTTAAACAGCAACTTTATGAGAGTGGTTACGAGCGTTGTGCAATTTGTATGGGAAAATATCATTCGCGATACCTGCAGATAGACCATAGGATACCTTATGAGATTGCAGGGGATAGCAGTATCCGGAATAAGGACTCCGAAGATTACATGTTGTTGTGTGGCTCATGCAATCGAGCGAAATCATGGTCATGCGAACATTGTGCCAACTGGCTAACTGAAAAATCCGATAAAATCTGTTTTAACTGCTATTGGGCACATCCTGAGAATTATATTCACATAGCTTTGAGAGAGATACGGCGCATCGAGATAATCTGGGACGAAGAAGATGTGGCAATATATGAAAAGTTGAAAACGATAGCCAACAAACACAGCCACTCAATACCGGATTATGTCAAAAAAATAATCGAGAGTCATCTTTTAGATGACCGCCACACGTCCCAATGACCCCTAAATCCCGTAAATGGATGCAACTCCCGCGCAGCATCGCGATCGGACACGGCACCATAGCCGACACCGCCAGGATGTGCACCGAACTCAAACTCGGGCACCGCGCCATCATCGTAACCGGCAGAAAGACGCGAAAGATCGCTGGTGAGTCCGTATCAGACATCCTCGCAAACGACGGATTCGCAACAGATATCGCAATCGTCACGAACGCTGATCAGAAGAACGTAGACAACACAATAACCGTGGCAGAGAATGCCTCCTTCCTCGTAGGGGTCGGCGGCGGCACAGTGATCGATGTCACGAAACTCGCATCGACGATGCTCGACGTCCCATTCTTGAGCGTGCCGACGGCGGCATCGCACGACGGCATCGCATCGATGCGTGCGTCGATCGCCCGCGATGGCGACACGGTATCAGTGCCCGCGCAGGCGCCGCTCGGGATCATCGCTGACACAGAGATTATCGCACATGCCCCACATCGTTTTCTTGCGGCAGGATGCGGCGATATCATCTCGAATTACACCGCGATTCTGGATTGGCAGCTTGCGCACCGGCTCAGGAACACGCCGTACAGCGAGTATGCTGCGACGCTGTCCCGGATGACTGCGCAGATCGTGATGGACGGGGCAGAGACGATCAAGCCTGAACTCGAGGAGTCTGCGAGGCTTGTGATAAAAGCGCTCGTCTCAAGCGGCGTTGCGATGAGCATCGCTGGCTCATCCATGCCAGCATCCGGATCAGAGCATAAGTTCAGCCACGCACTGGACAAAATCGCTCCGGAGCCAGCCCTGCATGGCGAGCAGTGCGGCGTCGGCACGATCATGATGATGTATCTGCATGGCGGCGACTGGCAGCAGATCAGGGATGCGCTGCGAACGATCGGTGCGCCAACGACTGCTGCAAAACTCGGCGTTCCGAATCGATGCGTGATCGATGCACTCGTTCATGCGCATGAGGTGCGTCCCGAGCGCTACACGATTCTCGGAGCCGGGCTTAACGAGGAAGCAGCAGAGAATGTGGCGAGGATTACGGGCGTCGTCGGTTAGGCGATTATGTTCCATTGCTTTCTATACTCGCCTGGAATCTTTTTAGTAAATTCTTTTACCGAATTGAATTTAAGGTCTGTTGCAAAGACTAAGAACGCCTTCTTGTCCTTTCCCTCTCTTTTTAAATGATTGCGGTCTTTATTAGGCACGAGAACAAGATAAAACTCTGGGATGCTCTTATCTCCAAATTTGTGCTTTATGACCCCCGGCACCTTTCATTCCGTCATTCCGAACTCGACAGAGGATATCTTTGATCCGTTTATTTAGTTTAGCTGCACAACATAATTTATGCCTGTTACATCAGTTTATGGTCGATTGGAGACCCTCAGAACTCCCGGTCAATCAGTATCGTCTCGATAGATATCCCAGGCTGGTTTATTCGACTGATAATACCTTCCATCAGCATTCAGCAAGGCTCGATCGTGGACGGCGGCTTGGATGAGATCGCATAAGAAACCCATGTCACGCCGCTGATCTCGTTTGTGATCCTGCTGCTGATTTTCTCCAGCAGGTCGTACGGAAGCCTGACAAAGTCAGCGGTCATCGCTTCGACTGATTCCACCGCCCTGATTGTCACGATATGCCCGAGCGACCGTTCATCCCCGAGAACGCCTGTCGCAAGATCGTCTCCGACCATCGCAAACGCCTGCCATGTTTTATCGTAAAGCCCCCAATTCTTCAGTTCTTCTTCGACGATCGCACCCCCGTCGCGGCATATCCTGAGTTTATCGGGTGTAACCTCTCCGATGATCCTTGCTGCAAGACCCGGACCCGGGAACGGGTGGCGTTTGACTATGTCGTCGGGTAGTTCGAGTTTCTTTGCGACTGCACGTACCTCATCCTTGTAGAGGTCACGTATCGGTTCGATCAACCGCAGCAACATCCCCTCAGGCAGCGCTCCGACGTTGTGGTGTGATTTGATGCGTGATGCAAGATCTGAGGTTGCTGCGCTCTCAACCCGGTCCGGATAGATCGTGCCCTGCGCAAGAAAATCGACATCCCCGATCCGTGCGGCAGCCTCATCAAAGACGCGGATGAACTCCCCCCCGATCACCTTTCGTTTCTCCTCAGGATCACTGATCCCGCGCAGTCTCTCTAAAAACCGGTCCTGCGCATCAACGACTTCAAGATTGATCTTGAAATTATCTTTGAACGCGTGTACGATCTCTTCGGTCTCGTTCTTCCGCATGAGGCCGTTGTCAACATAGATGCAGGTCAGTTCATCCCCGATTGCGCGGTGGAGCAGGACCGCAACGGTTGCAGAGTCGATTCCGCCGCTCAAGCCAAGAATCACCCTGCCGCGTCCTACTGCCTCTCTGATCTCGTCGATCGCGCTGTTGATAAATGATTCCGAACTCCAGTTTGCATCGCATCCGCATATCGAAAAGAGGAAGTTTTTGAGCATCTTCTCGCCATCTATGGTGTGCACAACCTCGGGATGGAACTGGATGCCATAGATACGCTCCTTTCTGAATGCTGCAACAGGAGACCCTGCTGTGTGCGCGATGATATCAACATCCGCGGGCAGGCTTCCGATCAGGTCCCCGTGCGACATCCAGACAGTCGTTTTTTCCAGGGTTCCCTCGAAGAGATCTGATCTGTCATCCACAAGTAGTTCAGTCTTCCCGTATTCCCGCATCCCGGTGTGTTTGACCTCCCCACCCATAGCGCGTGCGATCAGTTGGGCTCCGTAGCAGATTCCGAGCATAGGGATCCCGAGATTGAATATTTCAGGGTCGCATACCGGCGCATTGTCTGCATACACACTGGATGGTCCTCCTGACAGGATGATCGCGCTTGGATTCATATCTTGAATCGCTTCTGGCGTGGTGGTATGCGGGATCAGCTCGGCGTACACCTCGAGATTCCTGCACCGCCGCACGATCAGGTGGCTATACTGCCCGCCAAAATCCATGACTGCTACGAGTTGCTTCTCCATGTCAAGACCTCTCTGTTATGCCTCAATCATAAGATCGATTGTTTAATAAATGATTCACACAAGACTCGCATACAGGTATGATCGCAATAATCGACTATGGCATGGGAAATCTCCGTAGCATCCACAATGCGCTTGCGAAGGTGGGTGGAAATCCGGTTATCGTATCGGATAGCAATGCTCTTTTGGATGCAGACGCAGACGCTGTTGTTATCCCGGGAGTTGGATCGTTTGGCGACGCGATGCGCAACTTAACCCCGTTTTCAGATAGATTATTCGATTTGGTAGATTCTGGCACACCCCTGCTTGGAATCTGTATCGGGATGCAAGTGTTGTTCGAGAGGAGCGAGGAGAGCGACGCTGCCGGGTTCGGGCTTCTGGAGGGGGACGTTATCCGTCTTCCGGACGGGGTTAAAATTCCGCAGATGGGCTGGAACGAGCTTACGATACGCAGCGACACGGATCTGCTCGCAGGGATCAATGATGGCGATTTCTTCTATTTTGTGCATTCATACTATTGCGTTCCGGAGGACGAGCGCGTGATCGCCGCAACGACCGATTACGGCGTGGACATGGCTGCGGTGGTTGAGAAGGACAATATCCATGCGGTTCAGTTCCATCCGGAGAAATCGAGCAAGAAAGGGCTTAAGATTCTGAAGAACTTCGTGGAGATGGTTAAATGTTAGCAAAACGAATCATTCCGTGCCTTGACTGCGATCTCGGAGTCCCGCATGGCAGGGTTGTGAAAGGAGTTCAATTCAAGCAGATCAGGTACGCAGGCATCCCCTGGGAGCTTGCCGAGGAGTATGACAGGCAGGGCGCAGACGAACTGATCTTCCTTGACATCACTGCCTCGCACGAACGAAGAGAGACGATGGCAAAGGTCATCGAGAAGACCTCTGAGAACGTCTTCATGCCGCTTACGGTCGGCGGCGGCATCAGAGCGATTGCAGATGCGAGAACTGCGTTTAACTCAGGAGCAGACAAGGTCTCGGTCAACACCGCGGCACTCAAGAACCCGGATCTCATCAATGATATCGCGAAGTACTTCGGGAATCAGGCGTGTGTTCTTGCAATCGATGCCAAGCGAAGGTACGGGCGCGAACCCGGCAGAGAGATGGTGGACACGCCTGATGGCGAATGCTGGTTTGAGTGCTCGTTCTACGGCGGAAGGGAGTTTACAGGCATCGATGCGATCCAGTGGGCGATAGAGGCAGAAGAGCGTGGAGCAGGGGACATTATGCTAACAAGCATGGACCGGGACGGCACAAAGGACGGATTTGACATCGAACTGACAAAAGCGGTTAGCGACAGCGTGAACATTCCAGTGATTGCATCAGGTGGCTGCGGGAATCCCGAACACATCCTTGAGGTGCTGCGGGACACGAATGCATCGGCAGCCCTTGCTGCGAGCATCTTTCACTTCGGGGAGTACACGGTTGGCGAGGTGAAGGAGTGTCTGCGGAAAGGAGGCGTGCATGTCAGGATGTAGCATCGCAGGGATAACGGTGGCAGGAGAGTGACTATCCATGCCCGGAGACCCAAACATCAAGAAAAATCATCTCATTATGATTGGGCACCCTGGCAGCATGAAAAGACGCCCCGCTCTCGATAGAAATATGGAAGATCATTTCATGATCAGAGAGAATTCATGTCACAAGAAAGCGGTTACCAGACATCTGCAACTCGAAAGATCTGATGGAGGCATAAAATGGGCGATAAAAAATCTATAAGTACAATCGTTAAAATGCTAAGACTTCATGACACCGACGTGAGAGAGAAATTTAAGATTACGGAGATCGGTGTTTTCGGGTCTTATGTCCGCGGCGAGCAGAGGGAGGATAGCGACATAGATATCCTTGTTGAGTTCGAGAAGGGGTATAAAACATTCGATAACTATATGGAGCTTAAATTTTTCCTTGAAGATATCTTAACGTCGAAGATTGATCTGGTGATTAAAACAGCGATAAGGGATGAGATAAAACAAAACATTTTATCAGAGGTGACTTATGCCTAACAGAGATTATAAACTCTTCATTACCGATATCAGAGATTGTGCTAATCGAATATTGGATTATACTATGGACAAATCATTTGATGAATTCATAGAAAACCAGATGTTGTTAGATGCAGTCGTCAGAAATCTTGAGATAATTGGCGAGGCAACTAAAAATCTACCAAATGATATAAGACAAAAATATCCCCAGGTCGAATGGAGGAAGATCGCGGGTTTAAGAGATATAGTCATCCATGGATATTTTGGGATTGATTATGAAATTTTATGGGATATAATTCAAAATAAAATTCCAGATCTGGTTGTAAAAATTCAGGAAGTGATAGAGGGGGAAACTGGAGATGAAAGAATAAAAATACGTCAGAACACAGATTCCGGAGTGTTAAGGTGATAACTTCATGTCCAGAGACCAAACCATCAAAAAGATCCTTCTCATAGGCTCAGGTCCGATCCTGATCGGACAGGCAGCGGAATTCGATTTCTCAGGCAGTCAGGCGTGCCAGTCCCTCCGCGAAGAGGGAGTCTCCGTAGTTCTCGTGAACTCGAACCCTGCAACGATCATGACCGACCCAGAGACTGCGGATGCAGTCTACATCGAGCCGCTAACACCCGAGGTAATCGAGAAGATCATAGAGATTGAGCGCCCTGACGGACTCATTGCCGGATTTGGCGGGCAGACCGGACTAAATCTCACAACCGAACTTGCAGAGAGCGGCGCACTCGATAAATACAACGTAAAACTTCTTGGAACTCCCCTCGAAGCGATCTATGACACCGAGGACCGGGAACTCTTCAAGCAGGCGATGGAGCAGATCGGCGAGCCGGTCCCGAGGAGCCGGGCGGTCTCGACAATCGAGGACGCCGTTGCACTGATCCCAAAGCTCGGTCTCCCCTTAATCGTCCGCCCGGCATACACGCTTGGTGGCGCTGGCGGCGGGATCGCATACACCCGCGACGATCTCTGCAGGATATGCGAACTCGGGCTTAAGCGGTCGCGGATCAATCAGGTTCTTGTCGAGGAGAGCGTGCTTGGCTGGAAGGAGTTCGAGTACGAGGTGATGCGGGATTCGGGCGACACCTGCATCACGATCTGCAACATGGAGAACTTCGATCCGATGGGCATCCACACAGGGGAGTCGATCGTGGTGACCCCGTCCCAGACGCTTTCTGATAACGAGCACCAGACGCTCAGGAGCGCTGCGATAAACATCATACGTTTCTTAGGTATTGAGGGCGGCTGCAACATCCAGTTCGCGGTGAAAGACGGAAAGTACATGGTTGTCGAGGTGAACCCCCGGGTCTCAAGGTCGTCAGCGCTCGCATCAAAGGCGACCGGCTACCCGATCGCACGGGTCGCTGCGAAGATTGCAATCGGGCTTAATCTTGACGAGATCAGGAATGATGTCACAGGCGAGACTCCCGCGTCGTTTGAGCCGGCTATCGATTATGTGGTCGTAAAGATTCCGAGATGGCCTTTTGACAAGTTCGTAACAGCGGATAACACGCTCACAACCGCGATGAAGAGCACAGGTGAGGTGATGGCGATCGGGCGCACCATTGAGGAGGCGCTCCTGAAGGCTGTCCGTTCGCTTGACATCGATATGAGTTTTGGATCCGCCGGAACCGGGACCGGGACCGCGGCAGATGATTGGACACCCGATAGAATCAGGGAACTTCTCAAAACCCCGACAGACCAGCGTCTCTTCGTGGTGTACCATGCGCTACGCACCGGGTTCTCCAGCGAAGAGATCTCCGAACTGACATCGATCGACCCGTTCTTCCTGCAGAAACTGAAGAACATAATCGAGGTCGAGGACCGCATCAAGCCGGGCTCAAGTCCGGAAAAGGTTGTTCTCCGCGACGCAAAGCGGATCGGGCTAACAGACGAGCGGATCGCAGAACTTGCAGGCGTTACGCGGGAGGCGGTAACAGACCGGAGGCACGATCATGGAATTCTGCCGGTCTACAAGATGGTGGACACATGTGCGGCAGAGTTTGCGGCAAAGACTCCATATTACTTCTCATGTTACGAAGATGAGTGCGAGATAAACCCCACA
>DAOWIV010000087.1 GCA_030640725.1 Methanosarcinales archaeon
ACCCCTTCTGAGAACCGTCAGTTGGATTGCGACCGTGTCGTTGTAGTTCCCATCGTTATCGGTTGCATTGATCGTCAACTGATGGGTCAGATTGATGCCAGCCGTTGCGTTCATTGTCACAGTCCAGATATTGGTTTCCGGGATCTGTTCCATCGGCTGGACCGGGGATCCGCCTATCGATGAGAGATTGATTGTGACATTCGCAACACCGCTGCCACTGTCAGTCACTGTCACATTCAGTACAGTGACATTGGTTCCGGGTGCACGCTGTCTACCGTTATCGTTCAGTATCGTATCCATGCTTGCAGACGCGTTGGTCACCAGTGGCGGTTCACCGTCCTCTGCCCCGATCGTGAACGTTCCGTTGATCACGGTATGGTCGATTGCGCTAAAGTTCACATCAAACAGATTCCCATCCCCGACTGTAATATTCAACGGACTGGCGTCGCCATCGACTCCGACAGCCGTGAAATTGACATAAGCAAAGACCACGTCTCCGCTCATTCCGAATTCTGATGCGTTGATCGCATTTGCATACATCCAACCGGTTCCATTGTCGAAGGTAGATACAAGCAGATCCATATCTCCCGGAGTGACGTTGGTCACATGAACGACTGATGCGTTGTACACCATATCGATGATGCAGCCGCCCAGATTCACAACGTTATTGACCATGATCGGAACAATGGCGAACCCACCTGCCGCTACGGTGACGTCTTCGATTGATACCGTTGTCGAAGGCGTAACATATTCCGCGGTCGTGAACTCCCATGAGAACGACTCTGCCAGAGGATTTCCTGCAAGATCCTTTGCTCCTGTTCCTATCGTTATGTTGTAGAGGGTGTTACACCCAAGATCGACATTCGGATCGAAGGTCATGGTGTTTCCGCTCCAGTCGAACGCTCCGGTTACAGTCGGATCGATTGAGAATGCGCCTTCTGCTGCGGTTTCGTTCATTGCCTCATTGAAGGTTACGGTTACATCGGTTGTCACTGGCTCAGCAGTTCCAGTCGGCGAATGGTCAGAGATCGTTGGTGCTGTCTCGTCCGAAGATTCAAGCATAATGTCAAGCCCGAAGCCGCCGGCATCGATCTCCGCTTGCGAAATTGCATGCGATGCGATTTTCGACAGCGAGCACCCAACCGTCTCGAACTGCAACACATCATCCACGCTCACATCATCGCTGTCCAGCACAAGCAGGTAGTCGTTCGATGCTGAGGAGTTCTCGGCATCCCAGCTTACGCTTGTGTTCACGTTCGTTACCCGAACCCATGGATTGTTGAATGGATCGCCATTTGAGTTAGAGACGTGCCCATCGATCACAAACGGCAATTGAGGTTCCGTGCCCCCATTTCCGCCGCTGATTGTGATCGACCCATTTGATATCTCGAACGGAATCGGTGTTGTCATTGACGTATCCCTCAGTTTGGCAACACCCAGACCAAGCAGTGTTGAGCCAGCCCCGACCGCTTCGAAGGTCACGCTGGCAAATTCGATGTCGCCGCTCACGCCACCGGTGTTCCACGCAGAAATAGTTACGACCCCGGCTGTATTGTCTTCGTTGTACGTAATTACAGTCGAGTTTGTATTACCTGTAACACCAGTAACATGCACCACTGCCGGCTTGTACGTGATGTTCATCGTTCCGGTACCGTAGTTCTGGACATCCTTGAGCATGACCTCCGCGGTCACAGTTCCACCGGGATCGCACGTAAGATCGTCAAGGGATATCGTCGTAGTCGCACTGGCAATGGAATTGCCGCCAACCATTGCCGGTACTGCTATCATCACAACGAGTACTGCGATGATCTGTGTTATTATTCGTTTCATTCTATATTCCCTCTGTTTTGTTCTATCGAAGTGTTCACATCTGACGGGCAGCCTCTCGAAGGATCATCCGTGCATCCAGTGCTGTGACACGATCGTCCCCATCCAGATCAGCCGCTATCGAGTATTCGTGCCTGACCGCCATCCGCAGAGCGATCATGGCATCTGCGGGTGTAATTTCGCAATCCTCGTTCAAATCCCCGGGGCATTGACCTATGGTAGTGAACGATCCGTTCGCAACAGTAGTCGGGATCGAAGACATATCGGTGTCCACTAACTTGCGGATATCAATCCGGAGTAGGCTCTGACATGGTCCGACCGACTCGAACGTTACGTTTGCAAAAAGCACATCGCCACTTACACCACCTGTATTCCACGCAGATATCCGGGTGATTCCGGTGGTGTTGTCGATGTTTGGCGTGATCAGTGTTGATTGATGTGTGCTTGCAACATCCGTGACGTGAACCACTCCCGGATTGTACGTGATGTTGATTGTGCCGGTGCCGTAATTCGTGACGCCTGAGAGCGTTACGGGCACAATCACGCTTTCATGCAGTTCGCACGTGACGTCACTGATTGCGACCGAAACCGCCTCTGCTGTGCAGACGTGAGCCATCGCCGAGACTGATAAGGCGATCAGCGCTGCGATCAATAATCCTCTCGACATGATCATCTACCACCTCCGCGCTTTGCATTCCGTGTCAGAATCAAATACACAAGCAGAATAGATAGTAAGATCGATACAACCTCCGGTCCCGGAGCTTTCTGCGATGGCGTCTGTACTCCGTGAGGTTCTGTATCATCTCCGGTATCAGTGGTGCCAGCGACGTCAGCATCCTCTGCCGGAGATGATGGCTGTGACGGTGGCGATTCCGGACTATCCTCTGCCCCGGGATCTGCTGGTTCGCCAACCACACGAGGGAGCGGCGGTGTTAGCTGTGAGGACGGTTGTCCAGTGGAACCCGATGCGGGTGTAGGTGTAGGTGTGGGGGTATAGGCTGCATCTCCTGAACTCCCTGATATCACAAACACCCCGCCGCTCTGACCTGCCGGAATCGCGTCCATTGAGGTATCAACCAGTTTGGCGACGGTGAGACTGAGTGGGCTTGATTCTCCACTACTTCCGACCGCCTTCAGTGCCACGTTTACAAATACGATGTCACCGCTCACGCCACCGATATTCCATGCACCTATACTGGTGATTCCCGCGGTGTTGTTGATGTTGGATGCGGTTACTGTCGAATCATCGCCATCTGACACACCAGCGACGTGCACCACCGCGGGATCATAAGTGATGTTGATTGTGCCAACACCGTAGTCCTTGACGCCGTTAATTATCAGAGGCACGGTGATCTCGCCCCCGGTTGCGGATGTGTAATCATCGATCGTCACAGTCACCGCCGCAGCAGAGACCTGCACGCCTCCGATAGCCAGCACCAGCACCAGAGACGCGATCATCATGGTTTTATGGGTTATCTGTTCCATATCATCCCTTGCTTGCAAAAATGAGGCGGCGATGGCACCCTTCCGGATGCCATCATGCCATCACGCAACCGCACTTCAGGGCGCAGGCTCCAGCCCGACGCTGTGCCGTGCGATATAGAACGCATCCACGATATCGACGCCGTCCCACGAGTCAGCAAGCACAACACCTGCCACGAACTCATCCGGTTTCGGCTCCAGCCCGACGCTGTGCCGTGCGATGTAGTATGCATCCACGATGTCCACATCACCATCACGCACCACATCGCCGCGTATCAGAACCGTGAGCGGGATGCAGACATCAGTGTTTGAGTTGCCGCTCGTGTCAGTCGCATTAACAGTGAGGCAGTGGTCCAGGTTTGCACCTGCTGTCGCATTCACCTCGATACTCCAGATCGTTTCGCCACCATGCGTCATCTCTGCCGCGGAATCGCCGCCGATCGGTGTGAGATCAATTGTAACCGATGCGACTCCTGCATTATCTGTCACTGAAACTCTCAGCGTGGAGAGATTAGTTCCGGGAACCCGTGCTCTTCCGTTGTCGTTCAGTATCACGTCAGGAGACGACGACGGACTTCCCACGACCGGCGGCTCGCTCTCCTTTACCGTGAACGACCCGTCATCATCGTAGACCGGAATCTCGTTGTACGACGTGTCCTTGAGCGTTGTTACGGTCAGATTAAGCGGAGTTGTGCTTCCACTGGGTCCGCGAGCCTCAAGCGTCACGTTTGCGATGGCAACGTCACCTGATACGCCGCCTGTGTTCCATGCGGAGAGGGTGACGATTCCTGCCGGGTTGTTGATGTTTACGCTAGTGACTGTTGAGTCTGGAGTGCTGTCCACGCTCGCCACCCATGCGACCGATGAGTCGTACTCAAGCTGCATCGTTGTTGTGCCGTAATCTACCACGCCATAGACCGTTATCGGTGCGACGATGCTTGAGTCTTCGAGTACCACGTAGTCGCCGATATCCACCTTAAGCGCGGTCACATCCACCAGAACCCTGTTCGACCTCGTGTAATCAGCCCATGTTCCTTTATCTGCATGGATCTGATGATTTCCAGTGTCTCTGATCAGGATCGTGAGTTTGCCGCTCGGATCGGTCGTGCCATAGAGCACGCCGTCCACGTATACCTCTGCCCCGTCCACAGACTCAAACGCCATTGAGGTGTCGTTGTACGCTGTAACGTTTGCGACAAACTCCTCTCCTGTCTTAACGGTCGTCTTGTCGAGTTCGATTGCAAGCGGTGGCACCAATGGCCACATTTTTCCGAAGTACCAGAGGACTTCATCATCGTCTGCAAGCGTGTAATCCGGTGCGCCAAAGGGTGGCGACATATAGTTCACGCGGTACATCCATCCGTCCCAGCCGATCGGAGGTTCGTTGTTGATCTCGGAGACGTAGAGTCCGTAAACCGAATTCTCAGCCACATAGCCGAATCCGCCGATCCTGTCTGCCTCATCGAGTGCTCCGAGTGCCGTTGGTTCGTTCAGGTAATGGATCGAGCCGTCGGATGCCGTGATCGTTGAGTTGCTGAATGTGACGTCTCCGGTCCAGACCGTGTCGTTCGTGCCCTCGATCCTCACGTTTGCAGTAACTGTGAGTTTTTCGAGGACATCTGCGGTCTGTGAGAGATTGTTGTTGGATTCGTCTGACTC
>DAOWIV010000157.1 GCA_030640725.1 Methanosarcinales archaeon
ATGTGAGCGGGTCTGACACATCGTCCCATATATGCTCAGGTAGTATCGGCACATTTCCTGCGATGTCCACCAAAAACGATGCCATCGGCGCGTTTAGATCTATGACGATGGTATAGTCGTCAATAACCTCCACGTCATCGATGTAATTGATCGACTCGAACCACGTAAACTCTCCCTCGTGATCCTGCATATACCCGATGGTGAACTCCACATCATCTGCTGTGAACAATTCTCCGTCATGCCATCTCGCATTCCTGTCAAGATAGAACGTCCATGTCTTACCATCGTCAGAGACCTTCCAGCCATCTGCAAGAGCGGGTATGACCCCGTCCGCATCCTTCCATGTGAGGGTATCAAATAAAAGACTCATCCTGGAATAACCAGGACCCCTCGGGTAGAACGTAAATGGGGCCGGATACCCCCAGTCAGCTCCACCCGGAGTGCCTCCTGCCATCTTCACAGTCTTTCCGCTGCTCGTTGCAGCGATTCCATCGTTCTCTGCAAGCACACTCGCAGAGAATGCCATGCTGCACAGCAGCACAGCCAGTATCAATACTGTTTTCTTCATATTAGTTACCTCCGGTTGTTATTCATGTTCGGTGTTTTTACAGGGTTATCTTCCCAACCGCTGCCTGAAGCAGTATCAGCGCGTCAGCGGATGTGACCCTACCGTCACCGTTGAAGTCTCCACGCACCTCGGTTGGCTCTTCAAGCCCGAGTTCAATGTATGGATCGACTCCTGCCATCTTCACCCGGTCGAGCTGTTCGGATGTCACATTGAACTCGTCCGAAGCCAGTGATACAAACATATCTGGCTGATTGAGGTATGGCAACAGTCCGAAACTGGCTTTTATCCGGGTCGTCCAGAATAGGGGATTTGTTTTACCTCCTGGTGGCTTGAAATCACTGAGATTGACATCAGAAAGGTTGCACGTTTCGCCCCAATCATACTGGAAAGCAACACCTCTTCCCGATTTGGCTGTGTCATTCCAGATTATGAGAATTCCTGCAAGAGGTTTCTCTTTTACGAAAAGTTCTCCGGAACGTTGTTTGGCAATCAGGCTCTTCTTTCCGGGGGTTAAATCCAGAATAACCTGGATAGCATCCTCCTTGCACCAGTTCGGGCATCCGATCCATGTGTAGCTCTCGCCCGGCCCGAGCGGGTAATTCTCACGGATGTATCCTGCAATCAGGTAGCCTGACGAGAGTCCCGGGCAGAGGTGGTTGTGCAGGTCCGTGCACTTCAAAAAGTCATTGGGTGCACCGTAACCCCATGCGTTTGCGATCGTAACGATTGAAAATGCATCGGAACCGATTGCTGCCTTCATCGCATTCCAGCCATCACTGGTTTTCGCGTTTTCTCCGTCGATGTTTACCTTCGTTGCGGTGAATGCTCCATTCTTGTAAACCGCGTAAACGCAGTCTTTTGTCTCGTTATCAAAGATCACAAACCAGAGCGGCTTGTTTATCGATCTATGAATCGCCAGTAAGTTCCCATCTCCGATAGAACATCCTGTTTCCTTCCGGAGTGTTGCGATACACTCCTGTGTCGTCTCTCCATCAACTTTCACGTATCCGGCATCGGTCAACACGCACAGACCTGAAGTCTCGCTTGTGACCTCGAGCGCAGCCATCGCGTCCTGCACCGCACCGGTTATGTCAATCGAATCATCCGCAGCCGCAATTCCGGTGAATCCGGAACCGAGCAGCAGCAACATCAAACCAAGTACAGATATCGTCTTCATCTCAGTTACCTCCTGTAAACATTTCAGCATATTCGCGGTAGTCTCCAGTGCCCGCTGGCACTGTGTAGTACATTCCAGTCTCGCCGAGCATCACCGAGAGAGGACGTGCCTTCTCAAAATCCATATCCCCATTTTCTGCGAGATATTCATCGTCAACCTCGAGATGTACGACCTTTCCGATGATGATTGAGTACTTTCCCTCTTCAACAACCTCCCTATCGAGCGTGCATTCCATCCATGCAATGCATCCCTCAATGGATGGCGCGGTCACCTTCTGTGATGCTTTCGCTCCCAAGTTCGCCTCTGCAAATTCGTCCACGTCATCCGGGTAATTTCTTGAGCAGATCATAACCTCGTCCACAAGATCCGCGGACGGGACATTGATCACAAACTCCTTCGTACTCCTGATGTTATCGAGTGTGTCCCGTTTGAGCCATGATGCGATAGCTATCAGGTCAAGCGGTCTTAATATTGGCATCACATTTGCATAAGGCGCTATATTCCTATTCCCTTCCTTATCTGCCGTGGAAATCAATACCACTGGCATCGGAAGGAAGTGTTCTCTTTTATTCGGACTCAATATTATATTCATCACCTCTCGACGTATATCCCGTCCCCCTTCATCGCGTAGTGCTCATCACCGGAACACGGAATGCAAACCGGCTTGCCATCCGCAACCCTCACACGCGTCTCCATGATATTCTCGCCACAGAGACTACATTTCACGGACGCGAATATCGGGGCGTATTCAGGAAGTGTTATCGTTTTGCGCTCGATTATGAAGAGTTCGGAATCATCCGCGTCGAGTAATTCAACCGCAATCCCATCAGAAAGCTGCATAAGCCTTGCACTCTCCTCAGGTGTCGGCTCTTCACGCCTCACAACAAGCTTTTCGAAGAGCGCGTTTGCTTCAGGATATTTCTCAGCGCGGGATTCCTCGAAATTCGGGTTGAGAGCAATCCTTATCGCTGTGCCATCTCTTTTTGCGACGGTTACCGCGGTTTTCCCGTAATCCTTGTATATCAAGGAATTGTTTCCGAAACTACATCCGGTAACCATCTGAATACCATCGCTGAAGCAATTGTTGGTCTCAACAATCGCTACAACCTCTTCCATGCCGGTGTTCACAATCCCAAACTCACGCATAGCGAGGTATGCCGCCTTGACTCCCAATGCTGAATGGCTGCAAAAATGTCCGTGTAATTCACCGGTCTTTTTGAGAAGTCCTCGCAGGTCTCCTTCTTTGATCAACCCTTCGATCTCCTTTCTATAACCATTTGTCTGAGTCTTTGTTGGAAACCATCCGATGCTTGCATCACCAATCGCATCGATTCCGGATGAATATGGCTTTATATCGATCAGGGGCGTTCCATCGAGTGCATCGATTCCCCTAACCTTTAAAGCATTCCCATTCCGCTCAATCAACTCGGTTACATGAAATCCAAT
>DAOWIV010000085.1 GCA_030640725.1 Methanosarcinales archaeon
AGCTCGATTGGGGTTATTGGGTGTCGTTGCCACAACCATCGCTTCTTCATATCCTTTATCCCATTTCAGCAGGATATCATCGCATCATCGTGAACGACATCTTTGTATTGCTCTGCATGACCCTGCTTATTGCACATATCCCAGCCCAGAGCTTCAAAGAACGGGTCAATGAATTCCCGCCTCACCTGCGTTTCATTGTATGCCGATTTTTTTATAGACGTCAAGATTATACCGGAACCGCCCGGCGAGTTCCTCGACCTTCCGCTTTGCCTTGTCTTTCGTTTCGTCTTTCGGCATCATATTAAAAATGGTACGTCGTGCTTCATCATATTTGCTGTAGAATCGCTTGCAGATTTTTCCCGAAACCATCCGGCAAGCAAAGAAGAATATGACGCCATCTCAACAATAACATCTGGGCGGGTATATGCATCTGCATATTCACAAGCACACGCACGCAGAGGTTGATTCCGCGCTCGTCAAGTATCAGTGCCAGCACCACACAGCACGGATGCGAGACATCCCATTAAGGGGCGTACCGTCCAAAATCTCAATATTTCTCGCAAAATGCGACCAGGAACAATGTGGCTATAGGACCGAAGAGTAGTGAAATGAGAAACCAGTTAAGACCACTTCTGTTCTTCCCCTGGGCGATCCCTGCATTGATCAATGCAAGACTGCCCCATCCAATCGCATAGTCAGGTCCGGAGCTCATAGAAGTGCCTTCCACTGTTCTGAATTCGATAGGTTCATCTGTATCATTTTATCAATCCTTTTGTAGACCTGCTGCTAATTAACAGTACTCCCAAAACAAATGCCCGGCACCGCGAAGCGTGGCAGTACCTCGCATAACCACAACATTTAAGTATTTGTGAATATACAACCCCACCATCTGATGACTTTAATTGATAAAACCGTACAGGGCGAGTAATTACAATGACGTGGCAGTTAATTTTTTTTAGCATCATCTCTACCCTGATTCTGATTGCATTGTACTTTCCACTCTTCGTATCGGCGGAATGCCGCAAAAAAAAGCGTGGATATACGGCAAGGCAATTGATCAATGGATATTGGCCCTATATACTGGCAGCCGCCGCCGTATACGGGCTTGTACAGGTGCAGTTTCCAATACGGCAGCATCTGAATCTGCTTGTGAATTATGATTGCACAGCATACATTGAACAGATAGAAGGCGGTTTGGTCTCGGGTTTTCAGAGCATGGCAACGCCCACACTCACATATCTGATGACGTTTGTATATATAGTGTTCTTTTCATCGATTGTGATATTTACATTCATTGTACTTGCATACACCGAGCAAACGTCAGAACTTAAGCGATTTTCTCTTGTTTTCATCCTGAATTATCTGATCGCATTCCCTTTTTATCTGCTATTCCCGGTTACGGTCACCGGCTATGCATTGCCCACCGTCCAGCCGCTCATGTATGAACTGCACCCGGCGATATACTCAGCCATCACCATGGTGGACCCGCTTGACAACTGTTTCCCGAGCCTGCATGTCGCACTCGTGTTCAGCACATTTCTAATAATTTACGGGACAAATCTCAGGCGGTACAGGGTCTTCCTGATATTCGCATTTCCCACAGTCGTTTTTGCCACGCTATACCTTGGGGTACACTGGGTAACTGATATCATAGCCGGCATGGTGCTATCGATCTTCACATTTCACATCGCAGACCGCTATGGCGAGCAGATCATGCGACATGCAAACATCGCAATTGTCGAGATCGAAATGCTGATCGGTGTCAAAGAGACGATCATCTGCAATATATGCGCATGTAATATCGTGACCGTGCCACATATCAGGTCTGTGAGCTGCCCGCAGTGCGGCACATGCATCAAGCACAGCGTGCTATGAGGACTGATCTCATCGACAGCGGAGCGGTGCGGCGCCGGCAGTGCAGCGTACAACATGCAGGATGGTGCATCGGACGATTCTACTGTGACCGGCAACACTGCTTTGCAATCCACGAATTAAGCGCGTGGTTGAGATCCTCAGCATCCACATAGATCTTGCCACATGCAGGGCACTGCGACCCATTCACGGTACGACCGTAGCGGTTTAGGGTCGTTGGCATGGTCAGCATGCCACATTCACATCTCACGATCTCGGATCCGGACATACGTATCCTGTTGCTCTGGTGAGTAATAATGTGGGGGTACTGACAAAGTGCAGGACGCAAAGACGCGGGCAATTGGTTACGATCATGATACTGACATTCGAACTGTCTGGCGAGCACGAAACACTGCCAAAAAGCGAGGTGCTCGCATGTATGCGTGCGCTCGGGATCGAGCATCGGGTTGCAAAGAGTGGTGAGCAGTGCCTGATGCTTGATATCAAAGATGATTCTGTGAAGATATCCCGGATACTGGCTACAAGGCTTGCGATGACACATCGAATCATCTCAGGTATCTTCGAATGCGGCATATCCGAATCAGATATCCTGAAATCTGCCCGTGATGCGGAGATAAGAGTCCCCTCAGGAGAAACATTCGGCGTGAGGGTGAAACAGATACCGCGCTCGTATCTTTCGTCCACGGACCTTGAAAGACGCATAGGCGAGGTAATTTTCGAGCACAATCCCGGATCGAGGGTGAATTTGAAAGATCCGGATCACAGCTTCAGATTGCTTGTAACCAATCGGTCGTGCACATTCGGAGAGGTGCTCGCATCGGTTGACCGTAAGCAATTTTGGGAAAGAAAGCCGCATAAGAAACCATTCTTCTATCCGGGGACTATCTTGCCGGAGGTCTCACGCGCAATCGTGAATCTCTGTGAAATCCGCTCAAACGACCTCATTCTTGATCCGTTCTGCGGGACCGGTGGCATACTGGTCGAAGCGGGCATGATCGGTGCGCGAGTGATCGGAATCGATGTGCAGGAATCGATGCTGCACGGAGCAGAGATGAACCTCAGGGATTATGGCTCTGAATATCACGTACTCTGCGGAGATGCCTGTAACCTGCCGATCGCTGACCATTCGGTCGATGCAGTGGTCACTGATCCGCCTTATGGCAGGTCTGCCGTCGTCGTGGCAGAATCGGTCGAATCACTCTACATGGGTGCGCTATTTGAGATATATCGCGTGTTAAAGCGCGGGAGGTATGCAGTTGTGATCTCCGACTTTGAGCTTTCAGGGGCAGGCGACGCCGGGTTTGCCGTGACCGGGCGACATGCCCAGCGGGTCCACCGGAGCCTGACGCGGTATGTCGTGGTGCTGCGAAAGTAGCAGTAGCGGCAACTGACCATTACAACAACGACAACAACGAAGAGCCGTGTATCATCTGGCAGGTATCCGGTTTCATCGAGTACGTTCTCTTACGAACATTCAGGAGCAGATAAAGATATAATATGACCACCGATCAGACATGAAACTGAATTCAATCCAGTTCTTTACCAACGCATCGATGATGATATCGATGATGCTCATTCCGGTTATAGCAAATGATTTCGGAGCCAATCATATACAAATAGGTATCATCATCGGTGTATATGGTCTGTGCCTGTTTATTTCGTCTTGTGTGTTCAGCAGGGCTGCTGACGCGTGGAAGATCAAAAAACTGCTCGTGGCAGGTCTTGCGTTTTCGGCGATCGCCTACTTTCTGCAGGTATTCGCGGATGACCCGCTTAGTCTCGGGCTGGCGCGAGGTTTCCTCGGGATCTGCGTCGGCATATACCCGGCAGCAATGATCATGCACGTTTACGGGATGGGGCGGAGCATCGGCAAGTTCAGTTCATTTGGCGCACTCGGATGGGCTGCCGGGTTCTTTGTAGCCGGACTCATCGGAAACTATGACCTGATATTCATTGCAAGCACCGTTCTCGTGATATTATCAGCTGTCATCGCCATGCGCCTTCCTGATGTTAAAGTTCCGCGAATTGAGGTTGCATACCTATCGCTTGCCACAGTGAAGGCAAACTGGGACATATACCTGACATTCATGCTTCGGCATACCGGAGCCACAGCCGTCTGGGTGGTTTTTCCACTGTACCTGATCAGCCTCGGGGCAGACGAGTTTTGGATCGGCATGTTATACTGCATCAATCCGCTGGCGCAGTTTTTCATAATGCAGCAGCTTGATGGCAGGGATTCGATATCGCTTGTGAGATACGGGTATCTTGTGTCGGTGTTCGCTTTTTTAAGTTTCATCCCGCCGACGACTTTTTATTATATAATGCCGGGCATGGTTCTGGTCGCTGTTTCGTGGTCGTTTCTGTATGTCGGGTCCACCGAGCTTCTGCTCAGCCAAAATCCGGATAAAGCGACAGCCGCAGGGTGGCTCACCTCAGTGATCAGTCTTGCATCGGTGGTGGGTTCACTGCTCGGGGGCGTCATCTCGTATTACTGCGGGTTCGTCGCAGTGCTCGTGCTCGCAGGGGGACTTAGTTTTATCAGCTTCCTGATCATGGCAGCCCGCCCCCTGCCCCCACCCCAATGCCTTTGTGAGTCAGGACACTTTTCCCGACACAGGTAAAATTACGAGTCATCAGCACAAAGTTGCAACCCATCTTTTCGGTGCAACAGTTAATTTAACGTACATGCATACTTCATATACTTAAGAAATATCCGTTCGCACTTAAAAACAAGGGTAACCGATCGTATGGCAGAGAAAAAGGACTATTACGCTGTGCTTGGGGTCTCGAAGGACGCCGATGAAAAGCAAATCAAAAAAACGTATCGGAAACTGGCGATGCAGTACCATCCTGACAGAAATCAGTCGCCCGATGCAGAGGAGAAATTCAAGGAGATCTCCGAGGCTTATGGCGTGCTATCTGATCCTGAAAAGCGGAAAAGATACGATCAATTCGGACATGCGGGCATCGATTCGCGGTACTCACCAGAGGATATCTTCGGGGGCATCCATTTCGAGGATATCTTCGGGGGCAGGGGATCTGGTGGATTTGGGCAGGGCGGCTTTGAAGGCATCTTTGATATGTTCTTTGGCGGGGGCGGCGGTGCTGGCGGTGCCGGAGGATATGGTTCGCGAACAGTTCCGCAACGGGGCGGTGATCTCAGATATGATCTGCACATATCACTTGCAGGCGCTGTGCACGGCACAGAATCAAAGATAAGACTGATGCGCACCGAAACCTGTGATACGTGCGGTGGGAGCGGTGCAAAACCGGGCACATCTCCAAAGACCTGCGCGAACTGTAAGGGCGCCGGTCAGGTTAATCAGGTAAGGCGAACGCCGTTTGGTCAGTTCATCACCTCTACTCCCTGCAGACAGTGTCGCGGCACCGGCAAGGTGATCGAGTCGCCATGTAGCTCCTGCAACGGCACCGGCAGGGTGCGTCGCGCCAAGACGATCTCGGTGTCGATCCCGGCTGGCATCGAGACCGGATCCCGGCTGCGCATTGTCGGAGAGGGTGAGCACGGGGTCCATGGCGGTCCGCCTGGCGATCTGTACGTCGTTATGCACATCGAGCCGAATTCCGTCTTTGTGCGAGATACGGACAACATCCTGTATGAACTGTCGATCCGTTTTACGCAGGCTACGCTCGGGGACGAGGTGGTGGTTCCGACGCTGCATGGTGACGTGAAGATGAAGATCCCGCCGGGCACACAAGCGGATTCGACGCTCAGGCTGCGCGGCAAGGGCATGCCAAAGCTACACGGACGTGGAAAAGGAGACCAGCTTGTAAAAATCAAGATTATCGTTCCGAAACATCCCTCCACGCGGGAGCGGGAATTGCTCGCCGAATTGCAGAAAATCGAGGGTAAAACCGGTCAGGGCAAGAGCGCAGGTAGCACAGGTGGTGCTGGTAGTAAAGGCGAGACCGGTGATAAAAAACGAAAAGGAATCTTTGAAAAGGTCAAAGATGCCTTTGAATGAGCGGTCATCGATTCGGCTCTTCGATATTTCCATGAACTCCGCATCTGTGAATGCTATTCTGTCACTGACCACAGAAAACGGCGGGACTGGGGAATTGATAAAGTCGGAACAGATCAGATCAGATCAGTCATGGGTTAAATCGACCATGCACAAGCGGTAAGAGCCACCGGTAACACGGGAATGCCTGCAACGACGCATCCAACCCCATATCCGAGGATCGCACCCGTATTCAAAAAAGGCAGCCCTGCCTGTGGCTTTCCTCCCATCACGATGATCATCAGCACGACATATCCAATAAGCGTCCCGATCGCCGCAAGAACCACGGGAAGAGCGATCCCTCCGAGCAATGGCAACTGCACCGCCGTGCATCCGGCAGGGAGAAATACACTTGCCGATACCACAAGGATTGTGGGCATCACCGCATCGCCAAGCCCCATAAAGTATGCGCCGCGTTCGCCACCATCCTCTGCCGAAAAGTCCTGTTTCACGAAGGAGTAATCCCGCCGCTTCGGAACCACAAAGAGGATCGGTGCATGTAGATCCATCACCCCCTCGGCGAGCGTGATCATGTGTTTTGTCTTGTAAACCGAGATGATGTCATAGATTGTGAGAAGGATCAGCAGGATGAGCGTTGGGAGGATCTCGAGTGATATCCCGATGATTGCGCTTGCGCCCGCTCCGACAAGGACTCCGGTGATATCAACCACATACCACTCAGGAAACTTATACAGGAGCACAGTGATCGCTCCTGTCAGGAGGATGGAGGGTACGGCGCCTATGAATGTGATAAAGACGTAATACAGGGTTGCCGCTACCGCAAACAGCAGTATCGCGTGGAGGATGTATTTTTTATCAGTCTTGATTATGTAGAGAATGAAGATGGTGAATAATAATATAAGTATAATATAATACACAGGATTCCAGACCGATGACGGGTTTTCGAATGCTTGCATCCCTTCAGCTTCCATCGGACTTGCCATCGTCAGTGCAAGCACCTGCACGATGACGATGAATCCTGCCATGCCGATGAGCGGGAGATATTCGGATATCTGTTTCACAGTATTGACTTAGGGTGCTCGTGTTTGTAAACCTATTGTAAAAACAGCAGTCTCCAACCCCGGATATCACCATGTCGGGATAGCCGTGCCACTGCGCTCACAGACTGTGGATGGAGTTTTTATGACCCGGATCATCGCCATCCGACTCCCCGATCAAGAAGTAGACAGCCGTTTTACCTTAAACACCCGATCATTCTTCCTGACCCGGTCCCGCACGCCCAGTCCCACATCCTGACCCCTTTCTGCCTCTGAAATTGCCTTTCCATCCGAAATCAGCGATTCAACCTCCTGCTCAAGGTATGTGGTGGATCCCTCAATTATAATCCGGTCACCCACAGTCAGACCCTGTTCAAGCAGCCGCACAGACGCAGCGTTCTGCCTTGGGAAATAGTTGACCACCACGCCAACTGCCTGCCGGTGTACAGGTGATGCGTTCATATCAGACTCATAACCCATGCCCTCAGGACCTGGCACCCCGAAATAGAAACCTGTGGAAAATCCCCTATTATATTCCAGTTCCAGCCGTTTTTTCAATTCATGCGCCTGCTCGTACGTGTATGAATCATCGCGACATGCGTTCAGCGCTTCGCGGTAGCATCCTGCCACCACCGCCGTGTAGCTGGCATTTCGCAACCTGCCTTCCACTTTGAAGGCGCAAACGCCCGTGTCGATCAGTTCGGATAGGTGTTCGATCATGCAGAGGTCTTTTGCGCTTAACAGGTATTTGCCGCCGAGTTCTACCTCTGCCCCGTCCTCAGAGTGCAGCGTCCACTGCCACCGACACGGCTGGGCGCAATCGCCGCAGTTGCCAGACTTCCCGAGCAGATACGCCGAAAGGTAGCAGCGACCGGATACTGCTTGACACATAGCGCCGTGTACAAAGACCTCAAGTTCCATGCTGGTATGCTGCCCAATCTCCGTGATCTGGCGCATATTAAGCTCCCGCGACAGTACCACGCGGCTTGCGCCAAGCGTTTCGTAGAATTCGGCGGCTCTTCCGTTGGACACGTTCGCCTGCGTGGATATATGCACCCGAAGATCACGGTCCAGAGCCGCACATATCACGGCAGGGTCCCACGCGATGATCGCATCCACACCCGCTCTGCTGGCTGCATCGATAACATCATTCACGTCTGGCAGATCCTCCGGATAGATCACGGTATTGACCGCCATGTACGCTCGCAGCCCACACCCCTTCACCGCCTCCACAAAAGCGTCGAGATTGTCTCTTTTGATCTCCTGCGCCCTTGCCCTGAGGCTGAACCTGTCCAGCGAGAAATAGACGGCGTCGGCGTAGTCTTTACATGCCGAGAGGGCAGCGAGATTCCGCACTCCTGCGACCAGTTCGGGAATTGAACATAGTCTGCGTTGGTTGCCCATGGGGTAGCGTGGGCGGGACTCGCTTAAATGAGTTGTCATTCTGCAGGATTGGTGACCTGAGCATAGTAGCTTAATTGCTTGAGGGGGCTCATAACAGCCAATACTACCCACCAAAAGACGATTCACCCCAGTGGGCGATCGTGGCAGTTGAGATGCCGTGCCATCGCATCAATCGCGAGAGGTCTGCGATGGTCAAATCCGTGGCGTTCGTGATTTTAACCAGATTTTTATATACTACCTACTGAAATAAACTATAGTTGGTATATTAATTTTTGGGGATTTCCATATATCGGACACAGATTACAGGAAGAGCCGAAGTTTCTCATTCGATGATCGCGTCTATCGTGACCACGGTTTTCATCGAATTCAGCACGAGAGCTCCTTTTTCGACCTGTTCCACAATCTCCTTCACGGTTTCTTTGTCGCCATCCGTCTTTATCCGCGGTTTCACAACGATTGTCGTGAAGACCAACTGCCCATCAGCCTTTTCCAGCACACCCTCCGCGCTGGACTCATAAGCGAGGATGTTGATCCCTGCCTTCTTCGTTCTTGCGATGAATGTTGTGAGTGCGCATGCATTCGCAGAGGCGACGAACAGTTCTTCGGGACTGATGAAGCCTTCGGGACCGTGGAATTCGGGGGGCGTGGCAAACTCGAAGCTTGCGCGCTCGCCAAACGATATGGTTGCCTGATACCCCTCATTCCATTCCAATCTGTTCGAGAATACAAATTTTACGTCCATTGGTGTTGAACTCCTTATGCGAGAATTCTGCATTTCCGGCTCCTTCCACCGGAATTGTTTCTCCTTTCCGATTTCGGTATCCGTGCCATATCAATCCTCTCTCCGGTTATCTCATATATGCCCCGTTTTCCTCGCCACAAGAATAAGACTCCGGTGCGGGCGTCCATTGGCTCTTTAAGGAGTGTATCGAAGAGCCCGAGTTCCATTGCGGTGCTGATCCTGTTGGGTGCGCTTTCACTCCAGAATTTCCGCTCTTTCTCGGTTCGCATGTTGTCCTGCATAGCGGGAGGACTTTCCATAACGAGTGCGGTTGGTGATCGAGGCACGGATATGTTGAAAGTAATTTGATCTATGCAGAAGTTAGACACCCCATCTACCAGCCGGTTTTAATCTTCTTGTTGTCCGTATGTTCAATATAGAATCAGGAGCATGTTAGTATATGGAAATACCGTTATTAAATGACATCGTCATCATATTCGGACTATCCATCGCTGTACTCTTCATATTCCATCTGATCCGGGTGCCAGCGATCGTGGGATTTCTCCTGACCGGGATACTGGCGGGACCCCACGGACTGGGGCTTATAAAAGCTGTCCATGAAGTCGAAGTTTTAGCTGAGATCGGGGTCGTACTTCTGCTCTTTGCGATCGGACTCGAGTTCTCATTAAAACGTATGTCACAGATCAAGAGATCGATCCTGCTTGGCGGCTCGCTTCAGGTATTGCTAACCATCGTGGCTGTTTTTTTCATAGCCATGCAGATCGGTCTCACATCTGACGAATCGATCTTCATGGGATTTCTTATAGCGCTCAGCAGCACGGCAATCGTTCTCAAACTCATTCAGGAACGGGCTGAAATCGACAGCCCCCACGGGCAGGCGACGCTTGCCATCCTGCTCTTCCAGGATGTTATCATCGTTCCGATGATGCTATTTACGCCCCTGCTGGCTGGAGCAACCGGTGATCTGGGCGAGTCACTCCTCACCCTTGTGGCAAAAGGAACCGGAATCGTCCTGCTGGTGGCAGTTGGCGCCAGATGGATCGTGCCACAGGCGTTGTACCAGATCACAAGGACGCGGAGCCGGGAGCTGTTCCTGTTGAGCGTTTTTATGATCTGTCTCGCAGTTGTGTGGCTGACCGCAAGTATTGGACTCTCCCTCGCACTGGGTGCATTTCTGGCAGGCTTGATCATCTCCCAATCAGAATACAGCCATCATGCGCTCGGTAATGTTTTGCCCTTCCGCGATGTCTTTATG
>DAOWIV010000201.1 GCA_030640725.1 Methanosarcinales archaeon
ACCAGCTTGAGTTTGAGTTCCGATCAAAGCTGCTCCATATCCGCGGGGAGTATCTCCGGTTCAAGGGTAAGGATCTCGAGAGGCTCGCCCTTGCGGCGGTTCCCGTACTTGCGCCGATCATTGGAGCGCTCCTGTATCTGAAGGACTTGCCTGCCAGCAGCCCCGGTGATATGTGGGGGGCAGTCTCGGATGCTTATGATGTCGATACTGACGTCTTGAGAGAGATCTATGATATACGGCGCGGCAATGCCAAATTTAAGAAGGATAAGGAGCAGTATATAAGAGACATAATCAAGGTACTATCTGACATCGGAGAGATTGTTGATGAATTTGAGGTGATTTGAATTGAGTTCCAAGAATACGGCACTTATCGTTGTCGCCGCAATCGCGGTGGTCGCACTGCTCACTGGCGGCTGGTTCCTCTCGATGTACAACGGTTTTGTAAGTTCTGAGGAGGGGGTTGACAGTTCATGGGCGCAGGTGGAGAGCCAGTACCAGCGAAGAGCCGACCTGATCCCGAACCTCGTTTCGACTGTTAAGGGTTATGCATCGCATGAAGAGGAACTCCTGACCGAGATTACGAAGGCACGAAGCCAATGGAGCGCGGCAGCAACGACGAGTGAGAAGATGGAGGCTGCGGGCACGATGGATTCTGCGTTGTCGAGGCTTCTTCTTGTCGTTGAGAATTACCCTGATCTGAAGGCGAGCGAGAATTTCCTTGCCCTGCAGGCACAACTGGAGGGGACTGAAAACCGCATCGCAGTGGAACGAATGCGCTACAATGAGAATGTCAGGGCGTACAACACCATGATAAAGAGGATGCCAGCAGCAATCGTTGCCAACATGTTCGGGTTCGATGAACGACTATACTTCGAGGCGGAGAAAGGAGCGGAAACCGCACCAGAGGTGGAGTTTTAGGCTTTTTAGGCTCCATCTACTTTCCTGATTCCGATGGATTCTGTGGCAGCAAATTCGTGTAATTTGTGATATTCGTCTGCATTCGTGATTTATCACGAATCAGCACGAATGGACGAATCCCACGAATCATGGTATTCGTCGTGTTTGAGAAATCTCAAGTTGTGGCAGTGTGATGTATAACGCGAAGGCGAGAAAGGTGCAAGGACACGGAGAGGCGCCCACGTTTTTCCGCATACGCCACGAAGCCTACTGTTCCAACAACTTAATTTTTAGACAATTTTATAATCCAGTCACTAAACCCCGCACTTAAGTACGGAGCCTGCACATAGCGATTCATCGTTCCGCGCATACAATTCCTGCGTCCCGATATTCACCCCTTCACAGGTCTTGCAGATAACCCCTGTGCCGCGGCGATTGCCTCCAACCGGAATCTTCCCATGATACTTCGGCGTCATCACTACATGATCAGTCAAAAACGTTATCGTGCATAAATCGTGGCGGAGTTCCCCGCGTCTCATGTAGTGGGGATAAGAACCCAGCTTATATAAAGCCTTCATGAGAACGCACTCTTGAGAAGTCGAAGAATGTTATGAGTCTCACCAATCGTCGCGCGACAGCGATGTATAGCATGATATGGAGATTTTTTATTATGTCCACAAATTAAATTGTCGCGACAGTAGCACATACAAGATGTTGGTGATATGCTTGCATTTTATATCCCGCCTCCGCGTACTTTCTCGTGGAAATCTGTGTGATTCTTGTGGTTAGCTAAACACGTACCTTCAAGCGATCTCACCATCCAGCAACCGGATGCTCCGCTCTGTCCTTCCCGCAAGATTCTGGTCATGGGTGATCACCACGATCGTCTTGCCACGGTCGTGCAGATCCCCGAGGATGTTAAAGACCATATCTCCGGACTTCGTATCCAGATTGCCGGTCGGCTCGTCCGCAAGAATGATGTCGGGGTCGTTTACAAGCGCTCTTGCTATCGCGACCCGCTGCTGCTGACCCCCCGAGAGTTGACCCGGATAATAATTGAGCCTGTGACCGAGTTCGAGTGATTCGAGGATCTCCTTTGCTCGGGCTCTCCGCTCGTCCCTATCCATTTCCTGAAGTACCATCGGGATTTCGACGTTCTCAAGCACTGTGAATGTCGATATCAGGTTGAACTGCTGGAAGATGAACCCGAGCACCTCCCTCCTGACCCGCGCCCGTTCGTTCTCGTTCATGTCAGAGACCTTGTATCCCCCGATGTAGACATCACCTCTTGTCGGCATATCAAGGATCCCGATCTGGTTCATGAGCGTGGATTTGCCAGAGCCAGACGTGCCTACGATCGATACGAACTCGCCCGCGTCAATCGCCATGTTCACGTCCCTGACAGCGACCGTCGATGCCTCACCCTCGCCAAAGATCTTCCAGACGTGCACAAGTTCGATGATCGCGTCAGTCATTGCCGTTCACAGTTCATACGCGTCTCACTTATGTATGGTGCATATATGTCACGCCTGATCGGCTGAGCATTTCATCGCAGACAGGTCCGGGCTTCCCATCCATGATCAACTTGCCGTCCTCGATCAGTATCGCGCGATGGGACACCTCTCTCACGAAATCGAGATGGTGGCTGATCAGCACGATCGTTGTCCCGAACTCGGCGTTAATCCGTTTCAGCGAATTGGTGACGTCACGCAGCGTTATCGGGTCCAAGTCGCCGAATGGTTCGTCAAGCAACAGGATCTCAGGACGGTGCGCAAGCGTGATCGCGAGCATCGCCCGCACATTCTCGCCGCCTGACAACTCCTGCGGGTACTTATCCAGCACATCCATCGGGAGGTCAAGAGCGCCGAATATTGATTCTGCATACTTCAGGGTCTCTGTACGAGGGAAACGCGGGAACAACACGCCAAGAATGTCACGAGTGTATCCAAGCTCCTCCAGTTTGTCCTTTGCGCCGGTTTCAGGCATGTCAACGATCTGATATAGTATATCCAGCACTTCATCTGATATGCCCAGTTCAGCTGCCCGTTCCTTTGCACTCTCGATCACATGCTGCCCCTTGACGCCAAGTTTGAATGCAAGCTGGTCCACGATCGGTTCGTGCGGGCTTAACGCAAACTCCTGGAACATGATCCCGATCTTCTGCCTGACCGCCATCCGCTGCTTATGGTACTTGCTCAGGTCCACCCACTCGTCACCCTGCCTGTAAAGCACCGATCCTTGCTTTGGAAACAGGAAACCGGACATTATATTCCACAGAACCGTTTTGCCCGCGCCACTCGGACCTATGATCGATGTAATCTCTCCCTGGTTAATCCCGAAGTTGACCGAGTCGAAAACCAGCGTTTTCGCCCTGAGCGCTACGAGATAAAAACTGTGCGAGACATCTTCCATTTTTATGGCTACCTGCTTCCCGTCAGGTTTTCCTCCGGAGAGTGGGATCGATTCAGGCATGCCTTTTAAGAAATCAGCGATTACTGAGTCGGGATCACCTTCACTGACGATCTTTCCGTTCTCGATCCATATCAGCCGGTCTGTAAGGTACTTATGGATATCAGGCAGATGCGACGCACAGAGCACGGTAAGCCCGGTCTCACGGTTCACTTTCTTTATCGTGTCAAGCATTTCCTGTTTGGTGGCAGGACATGCCATCGTTGCAGGTTCATCGAGCAGAAGAATCTTTGGCTTCTTTGCGAGCTGTCTTGCTATGATCACTCTCTGTTTTTCGCCGCCGCTCAATGCATAATCGATATGGCGTGCTTTCCCCTCCATACCCACCATTTTCAGGTATTTCATCGCCTCCTCAAGCATGTCATCATAGTTAGGCAGATCCGTTGATGGCATTTCTTCATAACCTATTTTGAGCGAATATATCTTGCGAAGGACGTCGTTTACCGCATAATCAGACCACAGCGCGAACGACCGCTGGAGATGTATCGCAGTATTCTTTCTAAGCTCTACTAGCGCCTCCTCCGGCGAGTCTGGCACCACTTCCAGCCCATCCAGGTTCATTACCCCTTCGTCGAACGTCTCTGTCCCGCGGATGATACTTAGGAGTGTGCTCTTTCCGCCGCCGCTACGCCCGATCAAACCCACGATCTCTCCTTCATTCACATCGAAACTGACTCCATCGAGCGCCCTGACCTTTTCAGAGTCAATACTATAGTCCTTTACAAGATTGTTGATTTGCAACATTTTTGCCATGTGTATTCTCCGGTCACTGATTCGGTTAATGCATTTGTTCTGTTGCATGTATTTAACGTTTTGATGGGACAGGCGTACCACCGGGCGGGACTGGCGATATACTTTTTCGTAAATAAAAAACGATTTTTTCACAAAAAATCGAGTAAAAA
>DAOWIV010000090.1 GCA_030640725.1 Methanosarcinales archaeon
GATTTTGCTCAACACGTTTCGTGGAGAATCATATACATTCGTGTGACGGCCTAAAGAACATGGATCATGGTAAGTAACTTTTTCATTAAAGCTTTTAAAGTCGAGTCGTCCTTCTCCTATCAATTCTTCTATGAACTGTGATGTATGTAGTACATCGCATGGCATTTCAACATCTATTATTTCAGGGAAGAGCTTCGTGAAAGTGTAATAACAACCTGCGCAAGATATGACCATCAGCTTTGCTCCGGTCTCTGTCACTTTTTCAACAAGTTTAGTCGCGTTCCTGAAAAAGTTAAAAGACATCCCGAAATCAATAAAAACCGCGGATGGAAGCGAATTCAGACATGGCAAGACCCTGATCCGATTTTCAGATGCTGTGTTCCACGGAACGAACCCGAGACTTGGGTTTGTGGTGCAGACATCGATCGAATGCGGCGGCGAGAAGTTCATCCATACAAGCGATGTCGAGGGTCCGGCTATGCCTGAGCAGATACGGTTCGTGATTGAGGAGCAGCCAGACGTGGTAGTGCTGGACGGACCGATGACGTACATGCTCGGGTTCAGATACTCGAAGAAAAGCCTTGAATTGAGTATCGAAAACATGATACGGATCATCACCGAGACGCCGGCACACACGATTATTCCTGATCATCATTTTATGCGTGATTTGAGGTACAGGGAGAGGATCGCACCGGTGTATGAGGCAGCAGACGACGCCGGGAAGAAGGTCATAACCGCTGCGGAGTATGCAGGACGTGACATCGAGAATTTCGAAGCGAGGCGGAAGGAATTGTACGGGGCACGTTCGATATCACATTGATATTCGTATGGTGCCGCGAAACCTGCACAAATATACGCTTGCGCTTTATATCTGTGTTTCAACCGCCGCCTGCCGCTAGCTGGAGCATGATCGTGGCATTGACGGGGGGAGGGTGCCGTCGGAGTTGAGGTCGCATGATCTGGTTAGAAAACATCAAACAGAAGCCCATGTCTGTTGAATCTTTGCTTTGACCCTCGATGCATCCTTTGTCGTTAAAACACCCAACCGCCGTTCTGCAAGCGTTTTTTGCAATGTTGCCAACTTGTGCAATCGCACAACCGATGGCAGCAAAAGTCCAGCTTGTTTCCATTCGATCAATTTCACATCGTACCTGGTCTGCATCTGTCGGCTCGTGACCCGTGCCACCACAACGTCGCCATTCCTGGCATCCAACAACACAAGTGCCGGACGCCGTTTAACACCCCGTTGATCGGCATAAGGGAATGCGAGCAGGACGATTTCGCCAATCCGATAGTTCCGCATGTCTTATTCCAATTGATCATAAACGGCATCAGAATCATTGTATCCAGCGAGGAATTGTTCAGCGGTCAGTTGTGCCCACGCTTGTTCTTCATTCGCGGATTCGTTGATCAGAACGATCACTCGAATCGTTTTGTGCGTCTCAAATTTTCCAAATAATGCGTCAGGAATGCTTAATTTGTGGTCTGGCGTCACTGTTGCCTGAAATTCATAAGCGTTCATCGTATGATGTTTTTGAGAGGTGGAATTCATAAATCTATCGCGCCGGTTGCGACTTGTATGATCATGAGAGCGTCGAGGGATGTGGTGCGACTGCCGCGGTTCATGTCTGCATTCGCGTCCCAGCCGCCGCTTGCCGCGAGCAGGAGTGCGATCGCGGCGATAAAGGCGAACCGTAGTTATGTTGGTCACGAAATCGATGCGGAGTATGTAAGGTTGGCAGAGCGGAGAATAAGCGAATTGTAGAGATTCCGCCCTACGTTGGTTCTCAGTAAGATTAATATCAGTATGCCTTAATGATAATTATGGGAGAAAGGGATCTGAAAGAGATATTTGAGTTAATGCACGAAAAACTGACTAACTTAGCAGTGGGCGATGGATTTTCCAGATGGATCAACGGAGCAAGAGAGTTCACTTTCGATGACGCCAAAAAACAGGGCGACAATTTTCTGTTTGAGCAGTTGACTCTTGTAACATTCTATGGTGGGTTTAAAGCAAAGACGGTGGATGAAAAATGGCCCAACATCAAAAAGGCGTTTGATGATTTTGATATCTGTAAAATAGCTGGTTATGACGAGGATAGGGTGAATCAAATTGTACATCATATACCTGGCATAATCCACCACGAAGGGAAGATACGAGCAACCGTACATAATGCCAAAAAAGTTGTTGAGATTCAAAGAAAATATGGTTCGTTTGCAGACTACATAGAGTCGTTTGAAGATCAATCAATTCAAGCCAATGAGTTAATTAAAAAATTCAGGTTCTTAGGGTGTGAAACTGTTTGGGATTACTTAAAATCAGTAGGATTTGACGCAATTAAACCGGATGTCCATGTCAGAAGAATCCTATTTAGATTGGGTTTGATAAGTGGTAGCGAGTCCAGTTCCAAAATAATAAAAGAGGTTTTTAAGATTGCTGACAGAATGTCCAAATCAACCGGTGAAAGATTGGGGGTTATTGATGCAACGATCTGGTTTTATGGTGCTGATCGACCTAAAGAAATTAAAAAACCCATTTGTGGGACAGAACCTCTTTGTGACGACTGTTATCTTACTATGTTTTGTAAACATTATCAAAACATGCAAAGCAATCGGAATCTATCGGATTTTACAGAGAAATAACATCCCGCGGATCCGCAATCTCCCCTGCAAGCGCAGTCGCAGCAGCAGTCTCAGGCGACGCAAGATAGATGAACCCGCCTGTACCCATCCTTCCTTTGAAGTTGCGGTTGGCAGTCGAGAGGCAGACCTCACCCTCGCCGAGCACGCCTTGATGCGCACCAAGGCACGGACCGCATCCGGGCGGGAGTATCACTGCGCCCGCCTGAAGGAGGGTGCTTGCAACCCCGGTTTCAATCGCCTTTAGAAGTACCGATCTGGATGCAGGCGCAATGATCGTCCGAACAGCGACCTTCTTCCCACGGAGGATCTCTGCCGCCGCGTTCAGGTCCTCAAACCTGCCGTTCGTGCACGATCCGATAAAGACCTGATCAATATCAGTCCCCAGAACGTCGCCCACAGGATGCACGTTATCCACAGCATGAGGGAGTGCGACCTGCGGGGGAAGATCAGTCACATCAAAGAAGCGTTCATCTGTGTATGTTGCATCAGAGTCGGCATAGACGCAGTCGGGGCGATTTCCTATAAAATCAAACGTCACATCGTCCGGAGGAACGATTCCCGCCTTTGCGCCCATCTCAACACCCATGTTGCATAGCGTCATTCTGCCAGACATCGAGAGACCTGCGATCGTTTCGCCGTAATACTCAATCGCTTTGTATGTTGCGCCCCCTGCGCCGATCTTGCCGATGAGATGCAGTGTAACGTCCTTCGCACTTACCATATCCGGGAGCCTGCCGTCCACCATGACCCTGATCGACTGCGGCACCCTGAACCAGAGCTTTCCCGATGCAAAGACCTCTGCCATCTCGGTTGCGCCGATTCCGGTTCCAAACGCTCCGAGCGCGCCATACGTGCATGAATGCGAGTCTGCGCCGACGATTAGCATTCCGGGGCGTGCAAACCGCTCTGCCATGACCTGATGGCAGATGCCCTCACCAATCTCGAACAGGTTGGAGATTCCCTGCTTTTGCGCCCACTCCCGTATCATGCGCTGAAGCTCTGACGTGGTCTCCTTGTTTGATGGGATGATATGATCAAACGGGATCACGATCCTGTCAGGATTCCAGACCCTGCTTACGCCCATCTCGGTAAACGCCTTAACCGCAAGCACGCTTGTCCCATCGTGCGCCATCGCATAGTCGATATCCGCAAGCACGAAGTCGCCAGCCAGTGCATCGGCGCCTGATGCCCGGCTCAGTATCTTTTCGCTGATTGTTGGGATGTTATGCCTCCTTGCCTAATTTGCATCACTATTTCATTCCGTCTTCTCCGATATCCGCGTATTTGAGCGTCTTTTTGACGCCATGCTCCCAGTACTCAACCTCTTGCAGGTGCGCATACCCAAGCGCGCTCATCAGCCGGTGCACCTGCCCGAGCGTATGTTCAGGCACGAACAGGATCGCTTTCTTCGGACACACATCCACGCAAACCGGCGCCCCGCCACACAGATCACACTTAAACGGCGTATCTATATCAGAATGGACAAAAATTGCACCATCAGGACAGGAAACAACGCAGGACTGACAGGAGATACATCGTTCATCATCGATTGTCACGACACCGTCCTGAACAGCAATCGCATCGACCGGACAGCTGTCCCGGCACTTTGGCTCCCTGCACTGCTTGCAGAAGATCGGCATCCGGACGACCGGGTGTGGATACAGCGAGATGATGCGGATTCTTGATTTCTTCGGGTTGTTTGAACCGGACGCGTGGATTGCACATGCAAGTTCGCACAACCTGCACCCTGAACACCTTTCCGGGACGACCGTGAGCCTTTTCATTATGATGTGATTCCTTATTCCTATGGTTCCTTACGCCACCTGTATCCGGACCGGACCTAACGCACCCGCATATTTTTTGCCGTCGAACGTAAAGGTAACGGTCACGTCCGTGATCTGAAACACTCCGGATGCGGACGTTTTGACATTCCACGTCTGTTTCGCGGTCTGCCCTGGCGAAAGCGCGCCGAATTTCAGATTTGTTTTCTTCGCACGGACTGTATCAGGAAATACGGCTGTCACCACAAGATTCTGGTACGGTTGCTTGTTAAAGTTCTTGACCCAGACATCGATCGTACCTCTGGTGCCCGCTTTCATCTGCGAGGGCGCGCATTTGACAAACTTGACGACTTGGGCGGTCTGCAACATGGTGACTCCCGCACCAGCGCCGCCCGAAATACCCGCACCACCCGCACCGCTACCGCCTGCGCCAGCACGCTCCGCCTTTTCCTTTTTGTTGAGGTAGACGCCAACCCCGAGCAGCGCGAGTGCTGCAGGTAGAAGGAATATCGCGTTGTCAGTGAGAATGTCGATAGGGGTCTTCTTGACCTTTCCGGTTGACGCCACCATGGGCGGGGGCTCATCCGATATCCCAATGATCAGCCAGATCCCTTCGATGTTCTCGAGTCTGAAGTACTGGGTCACCTCCTTCTCGCCGGCGACGTTGTCAGAATCCGGATGATACTCGATTTCAGTGTAATTCGCAATCACCACAGCTTGATTGCCTGAAACTGTCTGGTTCAACGTGATATTGGCAATATCCTTGTTTGCCATATTCTCCACGCGGTCCCATGTCAGCATGAGGTAGCCTTTTGACTTATAGCTGCTGTCCACGACACGTGACGCTGTCGTGTAATCATTTTCGCTCTTTGCTTCAAGATACGTCCGGACGGTTGCCGATTCGATCCCTTCCGACTCGATGCAGCCCGAACATATCAACCCCAGCAACAGTACGGATACGGTCAACACAAACGCGGTAACCTTCGTTTTATCGATATTATAACCCCCCTGCCATAAAATAAAAATGAAACGTTGATCTGGCAACGTTTCATCCTTAAACACTCAAGACTTTAACCACGGCATCATCGCACGGAGTTCGGACCCAACTTCCTCGATTAGATGTTCCTTCTCCTGGCGTTCAAGCGCGTTTAATACAGGGCGTCCTGCCTGGCTCTCAAGAATCCATTCCCGTGCAAACTCGCCGGATTGGATCCTTTCGAGTGCTTCATACATGGCGTCCTCGGATTGCTCGTTGATAATCTTCGGACCGACCGTGAGCCCGCCGTACTCTGCGGTGTTGGAGACGAGACCCCACATCCTTGGAAGCCCGCCCTCGTGGATCAGGTCAACGATCAGCTTCAGTTCATGCAACGTCTCGAAATAGGCGATCTCTGGCTGGTATCCCGCCTCAACAAGGATTTCAAACGCCGTTTTGATCATGCAGGTAACACCTCCGCACAGGTCAACCTGCTCCCCGAAGAGGTCGGTCTCGGTCTCCTCGGCAAACGTTGTCTCGATCAATCCCGCCTTCGTGCACCCGATCCCTTTCGCGTATGCAAGCCCGATCTCCTTTGCCTTGCCTGTCGCGTCCTGATAGACTGCAAGCAGTCCCGGAACGCCGTTACCTTCCTCAAACATCACGCGAACCATGTGCCCGGGTGCCTTTGGCGCAACCATGAAGACATCAACATCCTCTGGCGGTAAGATCTGATTGTAATGGATATTAAAGCCGTGTGAGAATACGATTGCGTTACCTGGCTCGATCCCTGGCTCGATTGCGTCTTTGTAGACCTGCGGCTGGAGTTCATCAGGAACGAGAATCTGGATGATGTCTGCCCGTGCCGACGCATCCTCTATCGTCGTTGACTCCATGCCAGCCCCCTTCACCAGTTCCCGCTCGCGCTGTATCCACGTTTCATCACCGCTTTTAAGCCCAACGATCACATTCAATCCGGAATCCTTGAGATTCTGCGCTTGTGCATGACCCTGGTTTCCGTATCCGATCACCGCGATCGTCTTACCCTTCAGGACGCCAAGGTCTGCGTCATTGTCATAATATATTTGCACCATATACGTACCTCGTTGTTATCCGTTGATCCGAATCGTATTAATTCTTTTGTGCATCTTTATCAATGGTTGATGGTGCACGTGGATGACCACGGGGTATAAGTAGAAAGACACTTCAGCAACATACAAACCAAACGGAGGCGAAATATATGTGTAGTGTTGGCGATGTTGTCGGTATAGACGTGAAAACGCTCTCGACGAGTGAGTACGAATGTCTGGACTGCAACAACAAGTTCAAGGGAATCGGAAAGAGGGTCAAGTGCCCGACATGCAAATCAAGCAATGTCCGCAAGATCGGATGAGTTCGTCCGGATCGGTTTTGATGAGATTCTGTATCTCTGCGGGAGAGGCGGCGTTATCGGCGTCGTGAAAGCAGGCGTTGGTCAGTGGTTCATCGAAACCGAAGAAGAAGAGATTACACTCTTCACAGAAGCGGATGATCTCTTTGTTGCGTCGGGATTTGGCACAGGTGAGCGGATCGTTAAGGGAATTGGGTGTATGTTGTACCTGGTGCGGGACGTCGGCTCTCCATTGATCGTTCTTCCGAAGGATCATCCAGCCAGCGGTAGACTCAAGATCGTTGTCTCTGCAGGCGCAAAGACCACCATCAGTTGTGATATCACGCCTGGAACGCACCCGGAGCAGGATGTACTGTGCGGCGGCGGCGAGTTTGACGGGGTGCGGATTACAGGGGTCGCGGGTGGCGTGCGGCTGCATAACATCGACCCGGGTAAGATTGATATATGGACATCGAAGATATAAGAACCATGAGCGAAAGTATAGCGGCTGGAGACACGGTTCAGTACGGTGGCACCGGCACGATCGGCAAGGTGAAACGATTAGACCAGCGAGACCATGAAACATGGGCACTCGTTGACAGCAGCAATCTGTGGTACAAGACAGATATACTCAAAGTTCTCGAAGGCGAGGTTGAAATAAAGGAATGGGACAAAACACTGACGCTTGACGAACTGAAACAAGCTACCGAGCGCAACGTGGACCGGATCAGTCGTGTTCAGGAAATACTGGAAGTAGAACTGTGTGAGAGCGGCGGATGAAACCGCGTATCGGTGTCGTCATCCACGGTCCCGAAATCATTGATTCGGACGGCGCGCGTCTGGTGCTGGACGTGCTCGCGGAGCATTACGATGTGAAAGCAATGCTCGGCGGGACTATGGGGCGTACCGCGGTTATCGATGCGAATCTTGAGGATCGGATCGATATCAGCAGGAGGATGAGTCTGAGCGGGGCGATCAACTCGTTGCAGGGTGTGGACGCCGCCTTCCTGCTGAATCGTGGAAAAACCGTTGATAGTGGGATTGCGTTTGGCAGGATCATCCTGTCGCGCACGAAACATACCCCCATCATCCAGATCGAACGCCCTATGGAATGTGATGGCGTGGTCATCCCGTGGAACGATGCCATGCCGTGGGCTAAGCAGGTTGCAGGGATGCTGAATCTACCAATCAGGATGCCGCCTGCAGCGCAGGATGTGCTGGTGGTACGCACCGATGCCGATGGTGACCGGACACGGAGATGCATCCATGGCGCTATGCCGGGCGAGACCCTCCGGATCAATGGGATCGTCGTCGGAACTGCCGTATCAGATGATGTCGAGATTGTGGTGGAGGCTGGCAGGATTGTGGAGATCGCTGGCGCAAGAATAAAGGAGCACGGCATCGAAAAACTCGGAAGGATCGATCCCGGCACAGCACTGGTCAGGACCGGCTCGATCCGGCGGACAAAACACGTACCAAGAATCGGCACGGCGGAGAGGCGGCGCACAAATCTGTCTGTCGTGTTGATCGACCATGATGCCGAATCCACCTTCGAACTCGCAGCGGATGCCGATCTGGCAGTCACCATAGGCGATGATACGACAGCCATTGCCGGAGACATTCTCTACCGGCTTGGAATCCAGATCATCGGCATCACAGATATGGATATTGACAATGTTCTCACAAACGTAAATATTTTTCCAGGGTCCACGGTTTTGCGGGTCGAATCCGGGTATGATGACGTTGTGGGGGGCATGGTGCAGGATATGCTATTTGGTGGGGAGATCCGGGTGAGAGCCTCTTCGATCGACTCAGTGAGGGAACAGGTGATCGCCATAGCCGGGGAAAAGCTGATCGAGGTCGTGTCGTATTGATTTATTGAGTGATCGAATCTGATTGTCTCTATCGCACCGGCGGCATCACACGCGGTCAGTGTGTGATATGAGACTTGTTTGCCTGCGCAACCTCGCGTATGATGTCGCTTGCACTCAGTATTCCAACAGGTCGCTGCGATGCGCCAACGCCTTTCTCTGACAGTATAAGTAACCGGTGTGTGCCTCGCTCGGTCATGGCTCTTGCCGCCTGTTTGAGGGTGGCATTCGGCGCAATCGCAATCAGGTACGGAGACATAACATCCCCTGCAGACAGCTGTTCGGGATTTGGTTTGCCAAGCACCCTGATTATGTCCATTTCTGATATGAAACCGAGCACATCCCCGTGTTCACCAATCACTGCCACCCCTGATAGATGCTGGTCGGTCATCTTCTCTGCGATGTCCTTGAGCAACGTCTCCGTAGATGCGGTTACTACTCCACGCGTCATCACGTCACGGATTAATTTGTCATACACTTTCATATTTATCACCCATTATCGGTCTACTATACCCAACTGTGCCCCGGGTTGTACGCGGCCCCGCATTTGCACCAAACCAGATGTATCGTTCTTGATTGGACTGCTCACAACCAGTTACAACTATATTACACGCCAGTTAAGAAAAACGTATCGATCACTGAAATATACGCCGCTATTACTGACAAACAACTCTGACAATGCGATCTGATGGCTGTATGTCGAATCTGGCATCGGTGAATTGCTCGCTTACCCGGATATTTGTTTTTGCGTGGAGTGATAGCTCTCGTGTGGTAAACGATCCGGATTTCGCCATAGCCATGTATGGAATCAGTTGATCTGCCAGATAAATGTCCACAGCGGCTTTAGAGTCCAGTTCTCTAATAATATTGTCCGCTGCACCTGATCCGACCACCTCGGCTGGTTTTCCTCGCTCTCCGAGCGCAGATCCGCCAATATGACCGCACCAGAGCGTAATTCCACTGCCTGTTGATGCAGCACCCTTATGCGCCGTTGTGATATCGGTATCGATCTTGCCATCGTACCCGTGATCCTGCAGCCTGGCGATAGCCGCACTACGCTGCCTTTTTGCGACGTGTTCAGGGAGCCTCGATGAGTGTGAGCAGCCATGAATCGTATCGGAAGTTTTTTCGCAAAAATCGGCACCGAAAATTTCGGATGGCTCGATCACAGCTCTGACACGCCCGCCCCCGCGCGGGTAATAGCCTCGCCTCATGACCTCGATGCGAACATTGCACCCCATCAGCGCGAGCGTGGGCAGCAGGACATGGCGCAGGTGGTCGATCGGCGGGCTCCATTTCACATCGGTGCCGCCCGTGATGTCAAGGACGACCGTATCCGGCGCATGGAGTGCAACAGGGATCAAACACTGGAGAAGAAGTGAAATGCTACCGGCTGTGCCGATATCCATGCGGTATGTGCCACCGCTGATCTCGCCCGGGACGAACGTCAGTTCTGTGGACATGATCGCATCGCCTGTTGTATCAGCTCCTGCAAGTTCGGTCATCGCTCTGATTGCGGTCAGGTGCTGAGCCGAAA
>DAOWIV010000182.1 GCA_030640725.1 Methanosarcinales archaeon
AAAGATGCTTGAGCTTGCAGGAAAGATCGCTGATGGTGCGCTCATAAACGCATCGCATCCGAAGGACTTCGAGGTCGCTGTAAAGGAGATCAAGAAGGGCGCGGAATCGGCAGGCAGGAGTATGAAGGACATCGATGTGACCGCGTATGCATGTTTCTCAATCGACAAGAAGGTCGATAAGGCACTCTCGGCGGCAAAGATCGTTGTTGCATTCATCGTTGCAGGATCACCACCTATGGT
Source organism: Methanosarcinales archaeon (assembly GCA_030640725.1). Taxonomy (GTDB): domain Archaea; phylum Halobacteriota; class Methanosarcinia; order Methanosarcinales; family Methanogasteraceae; genus Methanogaster_D. The sequence continues at coordinate 241 of DAOWIV010000182.1, forward strand.
TCTTGAGAGGCACGGCATCGACCCGAGCGTGATCGGCACAATCGGCGGAGCAATCGCAAAAGGCGACTTCGGAACATTGATGGGTGGTGCGGTCACGAACGAGATGATGGAAGCGTTCTCGATCTACGGCACACCAGCGGATTGTGTGGCAAGAATCGACGAACTCACCAAGATGGGCGTCACGCAGATCGTTGCGGGATCGCCGATTGGTCCTGACAAAGAGAAAGCGATCAAGCTGATCGGAAAGGAGATCATTGGAGGCTGAGTGATTTGCCGCCAAAGATTGTAGAGGTCATCGAGAATGGCGTCTGCACGGCTTGCGGGGCATGCGAAGCGGCATGTCCCCTAAACGCCGTTCACATAGAGTCTGAGGCAGAGGTGCCGGAAGACGAGACTCGTGCCCCGAGCGCAAGCAGACGCGATCCGAATAATCTAACATATTATATACACGGCGCAGCATGTGAAGTCTGTGAGGACTGTCTGACCTGTTCAAGAGTCTGTCCTGTCGTGGATGGATTTCCTGAAGACGAGTTCGACAATGTCCGAAGCTTCAGAGGCGGAAAGAGTGAGCTAGAGGGGCAGGACGGTGCTGTCGTATCAGCAATACTCAAATCCTTATTCGAGCAGGGAGAGATCGACTGTGCTGTCGGTATCAAGCGGGATGAGAACTGGGGCATCGAGCCATTTATACTGACAAAGGCGTCAGATGTCGATCTATCAAAAGGCACGAAGTACAGTTCAGCGCCTGTTCTTGCGCAGCTTAAGGATGCGATGAAGAAGTACAAGAAGATCGCGGTCGTAGGAGTACCCTGTCAGGCACACGCCGCAGCACTCATGCGTGACAACATGACCGACCGAATCGCACTTGTGATCGGCATCCTCTGTATGGAGAGCTTCACCAGCGAGGCACTCTGCGAAAATATCATCCCGAACATCATGGGGCTCGATATCAAACAGGTCGTGAAGATGGACTTCGGAGGAGGTAAGTTCTGGGCATACACCAAGAACGGCGACAACGGCGAGGAGCCTGAACCTCACAATGTTGCGATCAAGGAAGTCGCACCGCTTGCACGAAACCCGTGCCACCACTGTCTTGATTATACAGCATACTACGCAGATATCTCGGTCGGATCGGTCGGCGCGCCAGACGGCTGGAACTCTGTAATCGTCAGAACCGAGACCGGTGAAACGTACCTGAACAAGGTGAAGGGCATCGAATACATGGATGACCCGAAGCCAGGGATGTTCCTCATAAAGAAACTTGCAGACCAGAAGCACAAGAATAATGCGCCAAAGGAAGGCGGGGCGCATTAACCGTGCCTTCTACATCGGGCGCTTTCAGCCATACCACATAGGGCACCATACCATACTTGGCAACATCGCTGACGAGGTCGACGAAATCATCGTCGGGATCGGTAGCGCACAGCGTAGCCACGAGCCAGAGACTCCGTTTACCGCAGGCGAACGTGTAGTTATGGTCTCACGTTCGCTGAAAGATTTAGACATTGATTATTACGTAATTCCGATCGAGGATATCCAAAGAAATGCAGTCTGGGTCTCGCATGTGCTATCGATGACTCCGCATTTCGATCTCGCGTATACGAACAACCCACTCGTCTTCAGGCTCTTTGAGGAGGCCGGGGTTATGGTCAAGCGCTCTCCGATGTACCAGCGGGAGGTCTATTCCGGAACTGCGATTCGGAAGAAGATGCTAACCGGTGGGGGGTGGGAAAATCTCGTGCCTGTTGCTGTTGCTCGCGTGATTGAGGAGGCTCGGGGGGTGGAGCGGCTACGGGAGATCGCACGGGATGATCTGGGATAAGTGTAGCAATTCTAATTGTGCACTCGATCCCTCATGTTACCCCCACCCGCAAAACGTATATAATGTGTTGAATCCCGAACATCGTCGAAAAACGTTTTGCACGTCGGCAGGACGGCGCAGCAGTCCTGGATCCACGACTTTCACCCCATCCCCCGTCCGCTCAGGTACTCCTTGATCTCATCCACCGTGTATGTCTCGTAGTGGAAGATACTCGCGCAAGACAAGCGTCCGCGCCGCTGACAAACGCGTCATAGATGCGATTCATCGTCCCAACGCCGCCTGATTGTTTTCGTCACATGAATGTCGTAGCCGTCCTTTGTCCCGTCCCGATCCTTGCGTCGTTCGGCAGTATCTCGCCAGCACCAATGTCCTGCATCTTTTAACGGTTGGAGCAGATTCTCACAGAAATACATGAAGCTATCTTAAATAAAATCCAAAATAATATGAAATCCGAATAAATAATTAAACAATAGTGGAATGATCCACTATTGTTGCCCTGCGCAGCAATGCAGTGTTTCGAATCCCTGCACCCCTACGCAATGCTTTGCCAGATACATCGCATCAGCCATGTTTATCGCACCATCGCAATCGACGTCTGATGCACATTCGTTTATCTGCTCAAACCCTGGCTCTTCGACACAATGCTTCACAAGATACATCGCATCATCCAGCAACACATTTCCATCCTCATTTACATCCCCGCACAGGCAACTCACCGTGAAGATACCATCTTCAACGCCTGCATGGATGGGATTGCACTGTGGCGTGGCATCCTTCAGCTCTTTTATGTCAATACTCAGCGCGCTTGTATTCCCCTGACTTCCTTTCGCTTGCAGTGTAACTTCAGCAAGCAGAACATCGCCGTTTAAGCCGCTTGATGCAACCTGCATCGCACCGATCCTGACAACACCGGCAGCGTTGTCGATGCTCGAGGTGATGAAATCAAAGTCACCACCCGCAACATCAACCACCCGGACAACCGATGGGTCATAGTGCATGTCAATGCGGACGACACCGGCATTTACAACATTGTTGATAATGACCGGGGTAACATCGCCATCGCCTCCGGTTGAAGCGATCGCATCACCGATTGCGATTATTGTCACTGCCTCTGTTTCTACGGTTGTCTCAACAGTGACTGCATCCTTCTTACTCGGATTGCCTTCTGATACTGCCACTATGGTTGTGTTGTACACGCCATCGGTTGAATCACTCACGATCAGATGCACGGTCTCGCTTGCACCTGACGCAAGGCTCACAAACGTCTTGCTCAGTTCGCCAGTATCTGCCTCGTTGATTGTTATATTCAACGTGAAGCTGTCAGACTGACCCGCGCTATTCAGAACCGTCAGGACATAGATTGCGTTCTCATCCGGAGTCACGGTTTGTTTTATGACGTCAACGTTCAGATCAACGCCATATTCTACCGGTTCTGCCACATCAAGTATGATGCATTTGGTTGTATTTGAATTGCCGAAATTATCTGTTGCATTGACTGACAAACAATAGGTAGCTGGTTTGGTTCCAACTGCTACGATTGTGGTTGTGGTATACACGTCACCCGCGATCAAGGTCATCGCCTGCGCCTGCGATCCTCCGATTGCAGACAGGTTTACGGTAACAACGCCAACGCCGCCTGGATCAGTCACCGTCACATTGAGCTGAGTGGTCTGGATCCCGTCTGCTGCTATCGATTCCGGTGTTGCGGATGGGCCTGTTACAGATGGCGGTGTCGTGTCTTCTCCTGATACTGAGATATTCAAAGTATACGTTTCCTGATCAGTCCGGAGTTCCCATGCATTTATGGCAACTGTCCAATAGCCAGCCAATGGGTTGTCAACAGTGATCATCTCGGGTTTATCGTAGAATGATGTGTTTGTAAGTGTGCCATCCGGATTAAATAACTGCAAATCCAGGTCATTTATTGTATCGGTCCAATCCAGACTGAGATTCAGGTTAGTTGTAACAGGAACATCGAGTGTGTAGTAAACCCAGTCTCCACCATACTCCATTGATGAAGTATCATACCAAAAATCTTCATCAACACTTCCTGTTATATCCCCGATTCTGGTATCATCCCATACCATATTTATAGAAACAGGGATTATTATCCACTCTGTTCCATCATTCACCCGGATACTGCCTTTATACGCTCCTATCGCATCACCCGGCACATCCATTGCCGCATCAAAACTCGCAGTCCCTCCTGCCGGAACCGTTAGATTTGCAGGTAACGTTATCCAATCACCAGCATCACCTGTTGACCGGGTTATGCTCACGATTTTTTCACTGAAATTGCTATTCACCACTGTAAATCGTTTCGTGTAACTTCCAGGGCGTACTTTTCCGACGATCCACTGCGAATCAACCAGAATGCCTTTTGTTAGCGCATCATAAGCATCTTTTACATCCAACCTTCCGGCACCCTGCTCCCAGACATCAGATCCTGCATCTGCGTCGTTTTCGTGCTGTTCATACGCTATCAGGCTGTATGATATGCACGCTACACTTTCATCTATGCGGGTGGCACCGTAAGCAACAGAAGACCAGTTACAGACGCCCACCGCATCAGGCAGAATCCTGACAGCGTCCGCATCTCCCGAGTCATCACCCGGACCAGTTGGTGTGAAGTTTATAACACCCGGAAGAAGATTTGGTGTGGTTGCAACAGGATGCCGGGTGCTTATTGCCAGATCGCCAACATCGCTGTATACCCAATCTGCTGTCGCATGGAGTACCTTTTCACGAAGTTCGCGATCCATAACCTGACTCCCATGTTGTTTGATCCATGAAGCGATCTCACCACTTTCAATTATCAGACGCCCGCCACCAGTTACGTAATCAACCAGCATCCCTTTGTATTCAGGATCATATACGGGAGTCAGATCATCCCCGCAACTCCATACAACGATATCATAATCGCTCCACGTTGAATACGAAGTCTCACCTGAGCTTTCGTTTGTCACATTATATCCAAGCCCCTCAAACGCCGACCGAAATAGATCCACACTCTGATCGTCGCCTGAATGGATATCGTTGTCATCATCTATTATCAATACTGATCTGGTTGGACTTTCCACCACCCTGAGCCAACTCTCGGAGTTCTCTATTAATTCCGGCTGTATGGTGGTGTTGTCGATGTCATCCAGGTCGAAGGCATAGTATATCACTTTGGACCCGTCGGTTACACCTGTAACGTCATCTGCGATATTATCCGCACCGTTCTTCAGCGCGCTCTCCACTCCATCTGGTGTTAAATCCGGATTTGCCTGTAACAGCAATGCTGCCGCTCCTGCTACATGCGGACAGGACATCGATGTTCCACTTTTCAGGACATAATCCACATTGCTCTCCCAGAAAGCATTTGGCGCAATTATCTTGTATCCTGGTGCCGCAACATCGATTCCAACCCGTCCGTCACCAGTGGGACCCCTTGAACTGAAATCAACTATCGCATCGCTGCTATCCGACGCCGCAACTGCTATCGCGCCATAAGCAACGGCTGGGCTTCCGATGGTGCTTTCACCAGGTCCGCTATTTCCGGCAGCAACAACTACGACATATCCTGCATTCACCGCATTGGTCACCGCCATCGCTTCGAGATCTCTGCCGGTTCCATCTTCTCTTTGCTCGTCTCCAAAGCTCATGCTGAGTATATCGGCATTTTGCTCTATCGACCACTCGATCCCACTTAAAATCCATGACGTGCTTCCATAACCTGTTTCGTTCAATACTTTTGCATTTATCAGCGTTGCTCCCGGTGCAACCCCGGTTACGTTTGTCATAGTATTATACGTTCCAGCAGCAATCCCTGCACAATGCGTCCCATGCCCTTGCAGGTCATCTGTGGTGCCATCGTCTGTGAAGTCTTCCTCTGCAATGACTTTTCCCACCAGATCGGGATGCGTGCCATCGATACCGGTGTCAAGTATCGAAATCTTCACATCACTTCCATCATACCCCTGATCCCATACCAGAGGCGCGTTTATGATATCATCGCCATAATCTGCTATATCAATGGATGGCATAGCGATATGGGAATAAGCCCATGTACCAAAGAGTACCGATCCATTACCGCCATAAATCTTCGTGATTTTAAGTATCACCCCGTCCCCATCGGATGTGGTTGGATCCATGCCGGTCACCTCTTCTGAAAACGGTAGATAATGCGGATTGTATGGGACGGTTAAGTTTGAGAACGCGGCAACCATGGTTCCATTGATGATGATCTCTATTTCGAACGTTGTGGATGACTCACTTGCAAAATATATCCCGTAACTATATAATGTCCCGTTAATATCTTCTTTCAAGGTGTAGTTACCCCATACCAGGTAGTCGCCATCACGGGTGATATGTTCTTTCACATGCACGCCTGACGTCTCGGGGTCTTCACTCAGGTAATCATCATAAGGGGGTCCGGTGAGGTCAGGTCGAAGATACAGCATGGTGGTGGCATAGCCAGATGCGTCGAACTTATCCACCGAAGATGTTGATGCATAGTTTACTATTCTATCGGGGGAATATCCGGAATCATTTGATAGCGGATTTGCCACCATGTTACCATCCTGCTCCGGTCCTGATGTGGCGCTCGCAGTCTCAATACGTTTGATCTTTTTATCCAGCCAGACCTTTTTCACGTCCTGACGTGCTGCAATCGCACATATTTCCTGCACAGGAACCGTTGCAGACATTGCGTCGATGATCCAGTACGGTTTTATGTCTTTTGCCTGCATCTCTTCCAATGCTGATGCCAGTGGCTTTTGAGACCTGACTGCTAACGATTTTGCTTCCCGGACATCAAACGATACCTTCTGCTGCTCTTTCATCTCTATTATAACCGCTATATCACCAATTTGTCTTTCTTTCATCTTCAGCGCTAAAGAGGGACTGATTTTTGAGCCCATATCTTCTGAAAGACTCCCTAATGCTGCTTCTCTTCGGCTATCGCCGCCATCCTCCTGTGGCGATGCTGATACTGCACTCATAAATCCAGCCAGAGCAATCACCATAACTCCGAAAATAATGCATAATTTCCGGATACTTGATCCGTTTTCCATTGTTTTTACCTCCATTATGTTCAAGTCGCCATTGCCCACGCACGATTCCACGTTCTGGTACATTCCCCTACAACTCCTCACATATAACCAACCGAGCCACGGTAGCTGTCAGGAGCCTTGATAGATGATCTTGCACCGCTACTATCCGATGTTGGGTAGGGTATTGTCCGGGTATCATGCGTGATCTCATTTCCAGATATGTTGTTGCGATATTGAAGTTCAGGTTTGTTTTATACACGATCTTCGTTTTGGTTGTGCCACTCGATATCACACCAAGAATTTCAATGATAATATCGAGTCTGCATCTTCGTGCCATGGTATATTTTCCTCCTTTCTTCCGCCAGCAGGTGCTGCGAGTGGCGATGATGATTCGCTGCAATTCCGGTCATACACCTCATCAGCTGATAATGGAAATGGTGCGTAGGTGACTGGACGCTATAGTATATACACCATAAAAAAAGTAAAGGTGCGTTTATGCACCTTACGCTGGCTTGTCGTATAGCTTGGTCTTGGTCAGCAGGTTGCCTGCTCCTGCGTGTGGCTGGCGGAATAGCGTGTCGTTCACCTTCTCGATCTCACGTGCTTCCCTTGCAAGAACCGCTGCTGCAGTCATCATCTCGTGACCAGCCGCTGCTGTGAGCGAGACTTTCTCAACGTCCTTGTGTATGAAACAGGCAGGGAAGTTGATCGCGGCAACCGTGTTTGCCATGTGAAGCGCAGCAAGAGCCTTCGCCTTTGCGTACGGGTTCTCGAAGCATCCGCGCTCAACGCACTTCTCAGGGCTTCCAAGGATGTATGGCAGTTCAAGGTCTTTTCCTGACTTGCCGGAAGCTACCTGATCGATCACCTTGTCAATCTCCTCCTGAATGAGGCGCACAACACCACATGCGGACAGGACCTTCATAGCGTCCGCGTTAAACGACGCCATCTCCGTTGGGTCAAGGAACTCTCTCTTCGCACCGATCAGCGGGTCAACCTTCAGGATGATTGATCCGAAACCAGCATCCTTCAGTGCCTGACGCGCATCCTTCTTGTCAGGTCCATCCGAAACGATGATCGTTGGCGTGTCCTTGTAGATCTCCCGTGCCGCAGTCGGTCCGGGTGCGCCTGCGTTCGGGCTGATCATCACAACAAAATCAGGATCCCAGTGCTTGATCAACGCTTCTGTGTCCTTTGCCTCGTCCGTGCCCATCTTTGCGCCGGTTCCGAGCGTTCGTACCATAATTCCCTTTCTTGCTGCAATCTCGTCAAGAACAAGGTCAATCACCTGGGACATACCAAGATTCCCAAGTTTTACAAATCCAATCTTTACGTCACCCATTATGGATCACCGAATTTAGGTATCAGGGTTATGCGATATAAGGCTATTGATCGGCTGCGAGGGCATCAGAATCGTCCCCTCCGCAATATGGAATAGACCAGCCACGCGCCGATGATGCCCGACAGCACAAACCCGATGGCGCCAAGCACAGGAACCCCGCAGACAAGCGGTTTCATGCCCGACTGGATGATCAGCGC
>DAOWIV010000030.1 GCA_030640725.1 Methanosarcinales archaeon
GATAAACATTTTGATGAAGAAGAAGGGGAAGACAAACCAGAGTTTGGTGAGACTTTCGAGACACAATGCAGGCAAAAACGCCCCACATGCAGCCCAGCTTAAAGCAACAACAAAACTCTTTACAAATAATATGTCCTTCAATCTTGGGATTCCAAAGATCGAAAAGACGTCCTTGCTATATGCGATTCCTGATACAATTGGAACGAGCAGGATGAGTGCGGCAAACGGGCTCTCAAGCCAGCCAAGAAATAATGCTACAATATATAAACCAATCGCAAGAGTTAGCAGAAACCGTTCATTACCCTGCACAAGAGCGGATCGCTCCGGCATATTCACAGCATCTTCTTCCTGATCTGTCACCCTGTTGAGGCTATACACGCTATATGTCACAAAGAACATCGCGCAGAGCAGCATTGGTTTTAGTGCCACCTCAAGCAGAAGAAATGAAAGATATAATTTCAGAACGCCACTAACGGATAAAAAGATCGAACTCGCCATCAAAAACGATATAATATCGTTGAGTCCCGGAAGATATGTTGTATATCTTACGCAATAAGCGATGCTCCCGCCTCCTTCACGCCCACAACAAGTAAATCTGCGCCAATCGTATTTATGGCTTTCCTTTTGGAGGCTACGCCACTACATCACTTACATACGTTATGTATAATTGCCAATAACTCAGGGGTCAACAGATATATGTTATGAGATATATTACTCCCATGTTTGAAATTTCCAACCAAAAACTATATATATAAGCAAAGTTTATATCCTTATATTGTTACAGCAACGGGCGAGTTCGGGTAACGGGTTGGATAATGTTAAATAACAAGGAGGGCTGTCTAATGAGAGCAAATAGTAGACGTAGGGTTAGCAAAGACAATCGGGCTCAGGTGGGTATCGGAACACTCATCATCTTTATTGCGATGGTGCTTGTTGCAGCGGTTGCTGCAGCTGTTCTGATCCAGACCTCCGGAGTCCTGCAACAGAAGGCACAGACCACAGGAAAGGAGGCGACAAAGGAAGTCTCCAGCAATATTGACCTCGACTCAATTGAGGGATGGAGGGGTGGATTGAACGCTTCATCCAGTGTGGAAGACACATTCTCAAGTCAGATCTACAGGCTTGATGTGCGGGCATCGCTCAAGGTTGGAAGTGAGCCTGTTGACATGAATCAGGTCGTGATAACGATAACAGACGGCACGACCACAAACGACCTCCGCTACATCGAAGGGACTATCGTGACCGCAAGAGCGCTTGTTGGCAGCAGCGGAACCGGAAACTACACAGCGAGTGCAGCTACAGGTATCACGAATACGACATACCGGATACTGATCGATGGAGCGAGCAACGAGACTGCCATGGACATCATCCAGAGGGCGCATCCGGATGCCAATGTGGATGACAACTTCGTGGCACAGGATGGTAACGGAGCAAGTGCAGGCATCACCTACAATTACACCGATCCGTATGTGTGGTCAGATCCGGAGGATGCGGGTTCCATAATCGCAGTCGATGCCGGTGTCTTCAGGAATGGTAACAACGGCGGTGGCACCAACTACAGTGAGATAACGAATCTCACATACCACGATAAGGACAACACGACTCAGGACAAGTATCTGATGCGTGCCGATATGTTCTACGTAATCGAGGAGATCAGGGATGAGGACAAGTCATTCACAAAGGCTAATCCGGTGATGAACACCGGGGATCTGGTGAAGATCATCGTACTGACCGGACCAGGCACAATCGCAGGCGGTGAATTGCATACGGGTGGAGATGATACCGCGCTCACAGACAACTATCCGCTCACCGGTGAATCCGATCTCACGCTCAGTCCGAGAACTACAGTCTCGATCAGCATGATCCCGGAGGGCGGTGCAGCGACTGAGGTCACCTTTGTAACACCGTCGTCGTTTGGCACGCACTCGAGCGTTGATCTATACCCATAGGGGAGTAATCATGAAAAGAAACAACATAACACAGAATCGCAGGGCGCAGGTCGGTATCGGAACCTTGATCATCTTTATCGCGATGGTCCTTGTCGCTGCTGTTGCAGCAGCAGTACTGATACAGACGTCAGGAGTCCTGCAGCAGAAAGCACAGACCACAGGAAAGGAGGCGACAAAGGAAGTCTCCAGCAATATTGACATCGACTCAATCGAGGGATGGCGGGGAGGAACGCAAGCTTCCAGCAGCGAACCAGACACATTCTCGAGTCAGATATACAGGCTCGATCTACGATCATCACTCAAGGTGGGAAGCGAGCCTGTTGATATGAACCAGGTCGTACTTACGATAACAGACGGTACGACCACAAACGACCTCAGGTACATCGAAGGGACTCTCGTGACTGATACGGCTTATGTTGACGCTGGAAACGGGACGTGGGTATCGGCTGCCGCCGATGGCATCACAAACACGACCTACCGGCTACTGGTTGCTGAAAGCAGTAACGCAGATCTCCTGGAAGTATTCAGGCGCGTATATCCTGATGCGCGTGCTGACGGCGATAACAATGTCAGTAACTTTACTTCGGTGCTCTGGAGTCTTCCGGAATCGGAAGGATCCGGTGATGTGATCGCGGTGAATGCGAGTATCTTCAATTCGACTGACTATGATGACGATACGAACTATCTCGCACGCGGCGACATGTTCTACATCATCGAGGAGATCAGGGACGAGGACAAGTCATTCACAAAGGACAATCCTGTGATGAACACCGGAGACCTCGTGAAGATCATCATACTCACGGCACCGGGCACCACAGTCAGCGGCAACGGTAAACTCACTAGCCCCTACGCAGACACAACTGATGCACAACTGGAGAGCAATCATCCACTCGTTGGTGAAGCTGATCTCACGCTCAGTCCGAGAACAACGGTCTCGATATCCATGATCCCTGAGGGCGGCGCATCAACCGATGTCACCTTCGTGACACCGTCGTCGTTCGGCACACACTCGAGCGTGGATCTGTATCCGTGAGGTGGGGAATTATGAGAGGGAAGACTATGATGCAGGATCGCAGGGCTCAGGTCGGTATCGGCACCCTGATCATCTTTATCGCGATGGTCCTTGTTGCAGCGGTTGCTGCAGCAGTACTGATACAGACATCAGGAGTCCTGCAGCAGAAAGCCCAGACCACAGGAAAGGAGGCGACAAAGGAGGTCTCCAGTAACATCGATATCGACTCGATAGAAGGATGGCGGGGCGGTCTGAATTCGTCAACATCCAAGGTCGATTCGTTCTCAGATGAGATCTACCGGCTGGACATGCGCTGCTCGCTCAAGGTGGGAAGTGAGCCTGTTGATCTGAATCAAGTTGTGATCACCATAACCGATGGCACGATGACAAACGATCTCAGGTACATCGAAGGGACTCTCGTGACCACGACGGCTGAAACAGGAACCGGTAATGGGACATACACATCGAGTGCGAGTGGGGCAGGTCTTACGAATACGACGTACAGGCTACTGGTGGATGGCGACACCAGCACAGCGAACCACGAAAGCGTTGCTGCTGGTCACACCGCTGCTATGAACATCTTTAAGAAGGCGTATCCTGATGCGCATGTCGACACCGACTACAACGGAACCGGGCTTGGTTCCGATTACACGCTCGAAGCCAGCAACGGTACTGCAGTGATATGGAGTGAGGCAGCATCATCAACGACAGGAACATCAGGTGATGTGATCGCTGTGGATGCAGGAGTCTTCTCCCGAAATGTGACCGGATCGAGTAGTTCATACCACTATATTAGCAGTACACTGCAGGACGAGTACTTCGCACGCGCTGACAAGTTCTACGTAGTCGTCGAGATCAGGGATGAGGACAAGTCCTATACCTCTGGCAATCCGGTGATGAACACAGGAGATCTTGTGAAGATAATCCTGCTAACCGGTCCGAAGAACATCGTCACAGGCGAGAGTGACGATTGGCTGGACTCGGGTTCGGGGAAGGATGGCTCTGACTCCAAGTTCAAGAACAACAATCCGCTTGTTGGTGAGGCGAATCTTGATCTCGATCCGAGAACCACAGTCACGATTTCCATGATTCCGGAGGGTGGTGCGGGAACTACAGTTGACTTTGTGACTCCATCATCGTTTGGAACACATGCAAGTGTAGAAGTGTATCCGTGAGGTGAACAATCATGAAAAGAAACAACATAACACAGAATCGCAGTGCTCAGGTCGGTATCGGTACATTGATCATCTTTATTGCGATGGTTCTTGTCGCTGCGGTTGCAGCAGCTGTCCTGATACAGACATCAGGAGTTCTGCAGCAGAAAGCACAGACCACGGGAAAGGAGGCAACAAAGGAGGTCTCCTCAAACATCGATATCGACTCGATTGAAGGCTGGAGGGGCGGGAGTAATTCGTCCGCATCTGACTGGGATACATATTCTTCCGAGATATACCGGCTGGACCTGCGCTGCTCGCTCAAGGTGGGAAGCGAGCCAGTTGACATGAACCAGGTCGTGATCACCATAACCGATGGTACAACGACAAACGATCTCCGCTATATCTACGGTGAACTCAACGCGACAGACGGTGATGATGCTCCGAGGATCGGTGGCGACGCAAACAATATCAGTACATACTACAGGCTCGAGGTTCGGAATGGAACAGTTGATAGCGAAGATACGTTGTATTACTTCCAGAAAGCGTATCCGGATGCTACTGCCGGTACTGGTGGTAATAGCAACGTAATATACTCAGATACAGGATACATCACCAGACTCGGAAACAAGAGCAGTCTCACATACTTCGGTCGCTGCGACAAGTTCTACATAATCGATGAGATCCGGGATGAGGACAAGTCATACACCGGTGCCAACCCTGTGATGAATACAGGAGACCTCGTAAAGGTGATGCTCTTTGTGGGACCCAATGACCTGGACACCGATATCATCTCATCGTGGACCCGGGATCCTGCGAACAACGAGACTCTTGGAGAGTCATCCCTCTCGATCCTGCCACGAACCACGGTCACGATCGGCATGATTCCGGAGGGTGGTGCGGGAACTACGGTTGACTTTGTGACTCCATCGTCATTCGGAACACATTCAAGCGTGGATCTCTATCCGTGATCCCCGGCAACTTTGCATGAAACTTTATCAGGAACTGTCGGTGCGCGGGTTTGTGCATCGGCATCCTGATTATTTTTATTGATGCACCTGTTTTGATCCCATGCTTGAGAAGAGTTTGGCAGGCTCCTGATGAAGTGGTACATGCTAACCTGGAAATCTGGTCGACACGATCGATCAAAACAAATCAGAACACGCAAAAAACGCTATAACTTGGATACCATGATGCCAATAACACCAATGACACCAATAACAAGATTCATTCATGTTCTTACACTGGCGATGCTCGCTATAATCCTTGCATCCGGCACCGCTCTTGCGGATGTCACGTACACCGACCACATCGAGATCCATGCAAACTCGATTGCCGTACAGATCACCGAGACCTACACCGGAGGCGATGCAGCCATTCTTGAGAGAAACATCGCCGAGGCTGACGATCGTTCTGCATACATCAGAGAGGCAGAGAACAACATTCTTGCATGGAGCAGTTCGTACATCATCGTTGATGATGATCCGTTACAGACAGAGACGGTACATGCCAATGTGACTGTTACAAACGTCTCAGGCACCTTCCTGATCAATAGCACGCTAAAATACGCGGTCACAACACCGCTTGACTCTGGTAGCCATAACATCTGGATTCAGGGGCATCCGGGCGTCGTTAAACGGACGATCATCATTCCTGATGACATAAATATGGAATCGATCGTCGGAATCAAGGACTCCGAGACCGTGGAAGAGGCTGGCTGCACCGTAATAACAGGCGTCAGCGACACACGCAAGTTCCTGAGTGATGGCGGCAACCTAACCTTCGAGTACGCGACCGTTGTCGAGGTCTGCAAGATGCCGATGTATGCACAGTCATGGTTCCTGCCGCTACTTGTTGCAGCCGAGATCGTTCTGGTTGGAGTGTGGTGGGTGCGCAGGAAAAAGCAGTGATGAGTTAAGTGCGAAGAGTGAGGGAGGCGATCCCGTGTCCCGGTTTTGTCGTCTGTTGGAAAATTCCAACCAATTAGCATTCCCGGACCAGACATCTTCATAATCCAATCCACGTTGCACCCTCACTTACACAGAAGGCACACTTCGCCCGGTCTCAAACGTGTTCCACTGCTGATTTTAAACAAAATATATAACACGGCACTGTCTGAAAATCGGGTGTATTCCACTGAATAAGTCGGGTTGTGCCTAAATCCGGGACACCCACATCTTTTGATCCGAAACTCGCGACCCACTTATTTGTCCCGGTATGGTATCTCGATCTCCAGAAAATCCTTTGCGACCCGCACGTTCTCAAATACCGCTGCCCCGTCCTCAAGGATCGGCGAGGGATCCGCGTACCTCGAACTGATATGCGTCAGTATCAGTTCCCGCACCCCTGCTTCCTTTGCGGCAAGTGCTGCCTCCCTGGCGGTGGAGTGCATGGTCTCGCGCGCCCAGCCGATGAGATCGTGTGCCATACTGCTATCATGAATCAGCAGGTCTGCGCCACGACTCGCCTCGATGATCTCATCGGTCGGTCTGGTATCGCCGGTATAAACAATGCGGCGCCCGGGTCTCGGACTGCCGAGCACGTCTTCAGGGTGCACGGTCTTTCCATCCACCGCGACATCATCGCCGCGCTGCAACCTTGAAAAGAGCGGTCCTGGCGGGACTCCGAGTTCGATTGCCCGCTCGCGGTTGAACCGCCCGATCCTCTGGTGTTCGATTAGCGCATATCCGATTGAGGGTATGTTATGCTCGGTCCTGATGGCTTCGACATCATAGTCATCGTGTTCGACAACGTCGCCCGGGAAGAGTTCTGTGATCTGCACGTCAAACTTGGGTCTGGTGTATCCGATGTGTGTCAGGTAGTCGATCTGTTCTAATGAGCGTTCCGGCGCATAGATGTACAGCGGCTCATCCCGCCCGTGGAAAGACATGGTCTGGATCAGTCCGGGGATGCCGAGAATGTGATCTGCATGAAGGTGGGTGATAAAAATCGAGGAAAGTTTCATCATTCCGGTTCTTGCTCTCATCATCTGCTGCTGGGTGCCTTCACCGCAATCGAATAGTATCAGTTCACCGTCCCGATTGATCAGAATCGCGGATGGGTTTCTATACGGCGTCGGCAGCGAGCCGCCGGTTCCAAGAAAAGTTACACGGAGCATGAATCCCGTATTTCATGGCTCCGGTATTTATCTGTTATTATCCGTTAAGCATCGCAAAATCGAGCTGGGCAGTTCCTTTCCGTGTCCAGTAGTTGCATCTGTAGCATACTTGTATCTCAGAAACCAGTTCCAGTTCAAAATTACATTTTGGGCATCTATTCAATGTTTTCATATTCCTCACTCCATATAACGATGATACGCAGCCCGACCGTCTCCGGATCGTGCCCGGGCGTACCGGACTGCGCCAATCCCTGTTACCCCGATTTGTGCAAAACCCACGCGAACGGATTTTGCGGATGTTGAAAACCACTTGCGGTAAGCGAGCTCTTTGTAGTGCTACTGATATATACGTTGGTGTGAAAGAAAGACTACCACGATAGCACGATCATGTCACGAATCGTGCTACTGGTGACAAATTGGCAACATCCCGCGGTACATAATCCAGAACCGTGCCACACGATTCCTCAATCTCCATAACCTTCACAATATCTGCATACGTCCCGTGTAGCAGCCCTTCGGCTATCAACGCCGCGCCCTGGGCGGATTCTTTCGCAACTCTTGCTCCTGGAAAACCTTTGAGCATTCTGACAGATAAAAATCGCTCCAGCCGCTCGGTCAACTCTTCCCTGATCTGCGGAATTCCTGACAACCTGCCAGAGAGCAGCACCTCTTCCGGTGTCACCGAGGACAGGAGTGCAAGAACATTCTTGACCGCACCCTCGATCAGCGCATGTCTGGCATCGTCGTGCATGGCAAGATCTTCGGGCATGATGTTGCCGGTACTGCCGCCAGCCAGAAAGGACGCGCCCCGGCTGGTCATGAACTCCTTGTAGAATCCTGCGAGGAGGTATGCAAGCTCGGCGTCCATCGCACCCATCGACAGGAATCCGATGCCGCCGCTGGTTCCGCCGATACCGTCCACAACCTTCCCGGCGTCTACAGCAATGGCGGCGGTGTGCGCAAACCCGATCTCCAGTGATATGAATGATGTCTGGTCATAATCGATGCCGCGCTTGGTCGCCTGATCCCTGATTGCAAGCGCGCAGCAGCAGAGCTTGTCAGGGGTGCCCATGTCAATCCTGTTGATCTTCCGATATGAGGGGACCGTTGGCAGGTGTATGACGCCCGGAATGAAACAGACAGGGAGATTATGCTTCTTTAGCGTCTCGATAAACCTGCGCATCCCGAGTATTGATTTTTTATCACCGTCTTTGACAAGCGACATCAGAAAGAGGTCTTCTGGCGTTATCTCTGCGATTCCTTTGAGTTTGATCCCGTATCCCGATGGACCGAGGATAAGTTCGGGGTCTGCCTGCTTTAGTAGACCGATAACTGATTCGGGATCTGATGCGATCTGTTTCGTTGGTATCGATGTGTCAAGGATGATGTCATCGCCATCCAGTCCAAAGAAATCGAAACTCATGGTACCAGGGTCGATTCCGACAACGCGGGGCATGGGTGGGATGGTGCGGTTTATCTGCATAAAGCTATGGATGGCTGCGGTGGCGCTTGTTGCCTGCTCCCACACCCCGCGCGACTGTTTCGGTGCACAGCGTCTTTGGTTTTGGGTCGCGTATAACAGTTCTTATGGCGAGTTGTCATCCCGAGTCATCATCATTAAGTATCACCGCAGCAAATTCACATCATCATGCCAGATTACGTCACCTTCACCCGCAATGTGTTCCTGCCGGTCACCAACGTATGCAGAAACCGGTGCAGGTACTGCGGGTTCAGGCGCGAGCCATCGCATCCTGATGCGAATCTGATGACCACCGAAGAAATTGAACACATACTTAAGCAGGGCGCACGGTTCGGATGCACCGAAGCCCTCTTCACATTCGGCGAAAAACCAGAAGAGCATAAGATATTTCGGGAATGGATTGGCGACATCGGATATTCCCACATCATCGACTATCTGGTCGATCTGTGCGAACTGGCACTCGTCTGCGGGCTGCTTCCACACAGCAATCCTGGCGTGATGGACTTTCACGATATTAAACGGCTAAAACCCCTCAACGCGAGCATGGGGCTGATGCTTGAGACGACCGCGGATCTTCCTGCACACGAGGGATGCGCCGGTAAGATACTCTCCGAGCGGATCGCGACCATCAAAAATGCCGGAAAATTGAAGATTCCGTTCACAACAGGCTTATTGATCGGAATCGGCGAGAGCATGGAAGATCGTGTGCAGTCGCTCGACCTGATCAAAGAACTTCACCTGCGGTATCGGCACATCCAAGAAGTGATTATCCAGCCGTTTTCGCCGAAACCCGGGACCGAGATGGCAGGTTTTCCGGAACCACCCCATCAGGAGGTGGTGGATACGGTCATGACAGCCCGCAGCGTACTACCCGATGATGTCGCGATCCAGGTTCCGCCGAACCTTACCCGGTTTGAGGAATTGATCAGGTGCGGCGCATCAGATCTTGGTGGAATATCGCCTTACACCATCGATTGGATCAATCCGGAGGCAGGGTGGCCCCAGATACCGGAACTTGCAGGAAAACTCGGGAGCATTCGGCTCAGGGAGCGCCTCCCGATCTACCCGTGGTACGTGCTTGCCGGTTGGTACGATCCCGGACCTGGCGACTTGATCGAACGATATACAGACGGAGATGGTTTTAGAGATGGAAATCGATACTGACATTCTCGTTATCGGGGCAAGTCCCGCTGGGCTCAGTGCTGCGGCGGCGGCTGCAACGCACGATGTCGATGTGACCCTGGTCGAACGAAAGGAGGAGATTGGAAACCCGCCGCATCCGGCAAACACGTTTTTTGAGGGGATGTTCGACCGTACCAGCGAGATCATCCATCCCGAATACGTCATACGCGAGATGGCGGGGATGCATATCGTCTCGCCCGCAGGCAACAGGATCGTTCACGAAACGCCGGGATATATAATCGATCGTGAAAAATTCGATAAATATCGTGTTAAAGGCTTAATAAAGCAGAATGTGAACATATTAACCGGTGTTTCCGCCCACAATTTCATCAGGAAGAAAAATATCATCCGGATTAGCACTTCTGACCAGACACTCACGTCAAAAATTGTGATCATCGCAGACGGCATCTCTTCAGGATTGTCTGCGCTTGTCGGGCTGCATCCGACGAAATATCCGCATGACATCGCATGGGCGATCGAAGCAGAGGTAGAAGCGGATGGAATCGGGGATCCGGACTTTTTCGAGTATTATGTAGGGAGTCTCGCGCCTGGCTGGAAGGCGACGTACTCTCCGTGCGGTGGAGACCGTGCGAATCTTGGAGTGTTCGTAAGAAGGCACGGACAGGACGTTTCCAGGTTTTTTGACCTGTGGTTGAAAAGATTCGCAGAAGACAAGAACATATCCGACGTATCAGATATCAGGGTCATCAGAAAACACATCGGCGGCGATCCAATCGCAACCATCCCAAATGAGATCGTATCTGATGGGATCATGGTCACGGGCGGCGCAGCAGGGCAGTCCGGCATCTGTTACGGCATGCGTGCGGGTGAGATCTGTGGAATGGTGGCGGCAAAGGCGATAGCATCGTCAAACACGTCTAAGAATGCATTATCTGAATACCGGCGCATCTGGGGGAAGGAATTTAAGAGTGAGTACATGCTCGGGCGGTCTGCGCTCGAAACCCTGCGAAAGCTGGATGATAAGGAGATTGACCGCCTGACCGGGATGTTTACGGATGTGAACCTGACGCGGGTCACAGGCACCGGCTCGCCAATGTCGCAGGCGATCCGGGTCATGCGGTTCATGCTGCGAAATGATCCGAAGAC
>DAOWIV010000219.1 GCA_030640725.1 Methanosarcinales archaeon
ATCGCAAACTCAAACTTCGGGCTTGCCGGTTCGGTGGTGAAGTGGTATGTCTTGATGTCACCCACACCATCGACAAGCACACCATACTCGTATTCCGTACCCGCAGAGAGTCCGGTGATTGCTATCTCGTGGCTGGTACCAGACGCCCCATCGGTGTATGACCCACTGTTAATCTCAACTGCTGCGGTTGTGGGCACATCGGTCTTCCAAGAGATCACTGCGCTGTCCGTTGTCACGAGATCCACGAAAGGACCTTCGATTACGCACGACACGAGATTATAATCCCCATCGACCCTGAACCTGCCGTCATAAAATACTGACGACGCCTCTTCCGGGTTGTAGAGTTCAATTCTGTAGCAGATCACGCCCCCATCCTCGCCAAAGTTGCAGATGTCGTAACGCGCACCCTCGAACTTTCCGATGTTGATTGCGACGCTGTGGGATATGCTCTCGTTCGTCAGGTCTTCTGTAGTCGATCTTCGATACTGCGGCACTTTTATCTCCTGCTCTGGCACGTAAAGCCCGTAGTATACCATCGCTCCCGGTGTTGCAAGCAACGTATCAAACTGTAGCGTTGCTTCCTTCACACCGGCGTCGACTGTCACATCGACTTCATTCACCAGAAGATAATCAGGCGTAGCGTCCTTCTGCGGCAGTGCCGGGTACATGGGATCATGTCCCAGATTTCCGGCTTGAGCGAACACTGGCGATACGAGTATTGCTATCGCCAGAACTGCGACCAAGCCATTTTTCATGTCTGTTCTGTTCATAGTTGTCATTCCTCCACTGGTTTATGCTGGTGATCGAATCGCCTGATCAGGAGTTTGCAACACAGGAGGGCATCTCGATCACCCGATACCTGCGTGTGAGGATATACTATATAACATTTGCACAAATGATGTATTTAGAGGTGATTTACCTATAGTTAACACCAGAATCTATATAGATTATTTGGTTACTGGCTACTGATCCATTGCCAATACAGAGCGTAATCATCTTCGCTCAGGAAATATGTGAGACTTTTTGTTATTTTCCGGTTACGCCGGATTGTCTTACGTAAGCGCAACTGCCAGAATGGGTCACTATCGATCTGAAAAGTCGTTTACATCGTTAATCTGGTTAATCTGTGGTAAATAAAACTTTTAGCCACAGATTAACACTGATTTCACTGATTTCGGAAGTCTAATCGTACCACGGTTTGCAGGATCAGCATCATGTTTCTCAACCAACCAGAAGAAATTAGAAAGTCCCACGAAACAGCCACATATCGATATTTTTTCGTTTGCATCTTACCCCGCTCGCAAGATATCTGCCGGATCCTCGCGAGCAGCGATCAGTGCTGGCACCCAGCTTGCAAGTAGTGACATGCCAGGCGCTGCCACCAACACCATCGCCAGTATCCGTACATCGAATAGCGATGCGATTGTTCCTGATACTGATCCGGTACCAGGCGCCAGGGCGACAGAAAAACCGATGAGATATCCCACAATTGCTCCGATGACTCCAAGAAGGAGAGCCTTTGCCAGAAAGAGATTAAGAATCTGACGTGACCTGTAACCGAGCGTACGCAGTATGGCGATCTCCTGCCTCCGCTCACGGACGTTGTTCAGGGTCAAGACACCGATCAGCGCCATACTAACAATAGAGACGAGCGGGATTAATAAAGCGACAAAAGACTCTATTTCGCCCCGGAGTTTCGAGCGATGAGCAAGTTCCCTAGCTAAGGATGATTTTGCTACGGTTTTTGCGTTACTGCGTGCCTCCCATCGGGTCAAAGCCCTGTTCTCAAGGAGAATTGCCTGCGTGCCGGGTAAGATCGCTTCAATGTTGCGTTTCAAGGTAGGGGGATCATAACCATGACAGAGACACTGAAGTAACCTGATTCCACTGATACTGCCGTCCAGACCTAGCAGGTGTTGTGCCTGTCCCAGATCTATCCATGCGGTGATGTCATCTATCGTTCCACGTCTTGAGTGGCACTTATCCACTTCAAAATTCTCGCCAAGCATCTCAACCGTATCACCAACCTCCACGTTCAGGCTATCCCATAGCTCATACCCCAGAACGATCTTGCCCGGGGCAACCCCGACGGTCGTGGGCATGGGTTTCTGTTTCTCAGGCGGCTTCCATGAGACCGGTGTCTCGCCTCTGGTTCCCACGAGCATGATTGTCCGGTTTCCCTGCTCAGTCCATCGTATCTTCTGCTCAAGGATCGGTAACAGGTGATTGATCGTCACCAGATTGGATTCTGCCACCCTGTCAATGTATTCCTCGGGCATAAATTTTGATGTGTATCCTTCGGCATAGAAATCATCCGGATTCTCGCCTTCCGGTAAAATGAGCACGTTTAACCCGAGTTCCAATGCGATTTTTCGGTAATCATCTTCCATCCTCTCCATCTCGCCTTCAAGCTTCTGTTCCTTCTCTTCAAGTATAAAATCGGTCTGCAGGTCATGGGCTTTGAGAACTGTCAGTTCACTGACAAGTATGGAGGCTGCGATTACTATCGCGAGTAGACAGAGTGCAAACGTAAGCTTGCGATGAGTTGCCTCTTTTCTTACAAGATGCCAGAAGTCAGTCATTGTTATCACTCGGATGCCAGAATTTTCCCGTTCTTAAGTGGATTGTCCGATGGGCGTACAGTGCTGCCTCCTCGCTATGGGTGACCATCAGCACCGCGCCTCCGGACTCTGCAAACTCTATGAGGTAATTGAGGACAATCATAGCATTCTCTTTATCAAGATTTCCGGTGGGTTCGTCAGCAAGCAACAGCTTTGGATTGTTCAGGAGAGCCCGTGCCATCGCTGTTCGCTGCTGCTCGCCGGTACTGAGTTCCGATGGTTTGTGGTCGGAGCGGGCGCTCAGATTAAAACGTTCGATAAGTTCTTGCGCCCGTCCATTGACGTTTTGGTCTGGCAGAGCCCCGGATGGAGCCAGCACGTTATCGATCACGCTCAAGTAAGGGATAAGATGGAACTGCTGGAAGACAAATCCGATAGTGGAGGCACGGAACTGTGCACGTTCATCCGGTGTCATACGATAGGGATCCGTCCCATCAATGATGGCATGTCCCCTGTCAGGTGCCTGTAGCCCACCAGCGCAGAGGAGGACAGTTGTTTTCCCGCTGCCGCTTGCCCCCTGCATCGCCACGAATTCACCTGTTTTCACATGGAACGATACACCGTCCACCGCTCTTACAACCCCGTCGGGTCCATTGTATATCTTGTCAAGATTCTCTATTTCAAGCATTGTTATCCCTCTCGAAGAATGTCTGCCGGGTCACGGCGAGCAGCAATCATCGCCGGCGCCAGACTTGCAAGTAGTGACATGCCCGGTGCTGCTACCATGACGATCACAAGTATCCGCGCATCGAATAGTGATGCGATCGTTTCCGGTCCCGGTCCTGATCCCGATCCTGATCCCGATCCTGATCCGGTGCCAAGAGCCGCAGCAGCAAGAAAACCGATGATATATCCCAGAGTCGCCCCGATAACTCCGATAAGGAGCGCTTTTGTTAGAAAGAGACTCCAAATCTGACGCGACCTGTAACCGAGGGTGCGCAGTATGGCAATCTCGTAACTCCGCTCCCGGACATTTGCCAGAGTTAACAGAACAATCAGCATCATGCTCGCGATGGAGACAAGTGGGATCAGCCAGGAGGCGAATGTCTCCATTTCACCGCGTAGTTTCGAGCGATCTTCTTGTTCAGCGGCTAAAGAGAATTCTGCTGTTTTTTTCGCTCTGTCGATCGTTTTTGTTAGGATTGTAGCCTCGTTTTCCAGTATAACAACCTGCGTATCCGGTAAAATACGGGTGATATCCTCTCGC
>DAOWIV010000163.1 GCA_030640725.1 Methanosarcinales archaeon
GACGTTCATGCCAATGTACCCTGCCGCGGCAGAGGCTACTGCACCGGCAAGGAACCCGGCTGCAATCTTTGCCCCGTCATCAAGCAGAACAAAGATCGCAGCAGCCAGAATGATCGCAACGATTGCAACCGTCCTGTACTGCCGGTTCAGGTACGCCATCGCACCCTCCTGAATCGCAGATGCAATCTCCTGCATCTCTTTTGTGCCGGTTGGCTGCTTCAGGACCGTGCGTGCGAACAGACCTGCAAATATCAGACTGAGAATGCCTGCAGCAGGTGCAAGATATAATAAGTTATCCATTTTTTGTTACTCCTATTTCTATTATTAGTTTGTATCTTACTATCACATGATTGTTATACAATAAGAATGTGTCGATACAGAGGGTTTATCAGGTTACTCGGGCAATGGCGAAATCGAAATATTCCGGTTCTGATAGAGTATATGGTTCTCAAAAGATGTCGAAAGAAAGCAGTATCAGACGTGGTTCAGAAGATGCGCATTCCCCTGAGGATTGGTTGCACAATTCCATAAATTCCGCATCCGGGAAGGCTTTTTTGGTGACCACATCTCCTTTCAACAACTTTCGTCCTTATGTAGGTTATGTAGGGAAAGCTGTTGAAAGCCATGATGGGGCACCGATTTAATCTCCTTCCCTTCTCGCAGGATATTTTCGATGAACGTGTTGCCCTGGTCTTTCATCCTCTGTATCTCATCTGTGGTATAACCGATCGGCTCGATCTGTCTCAATTTTAGAAAATACAGTCTCGTCTGCCTTGCAAACCAGTCATCAGGAAACTCATCCGAGATCAGGAGAAGGTCGATATCGCTCTGTGGATAAAAGTCGCCCCTGCTTCTCGAACCGAATAATATCACACGTTTCAGCTTAAACTCACGGTCAACCCGTCTGCAATACTCAATCACTCGTTCCATCACTGAATCGGACTTTCCGCCCATTCGAGTAGCCTCCTTGCATCTTTCAGGCATTCCTCACTTCTTTTGCAATCATAATATTTGTAGGGTGCCTGATTCCCGGCAGTCGCATCCGGATAGCGGGTTTCGATGTAGTGTGGATCAAGCTTGCTTGCGCAGTGTCTCAGTTCAAAGAATTCCTCCTCTTCGATGGGCATCAACTCTTTTAACTCATCCAGCAGGTCAATGATACTATGTGTCCACGGATAATCGACACCCTTTTGAAGAAATAATGACTTGATGGCTTTCTCACCTACCTGCTGGGAACAGGTACAGACCCAGTTAAATCTGCCAAGTGTGTGAAGTTCAAGGCATGTATCAAAATCGTATTTAGCCTCATCCATCCATACCTCCGCCCGTCCGACACGTTTGCTCGCCTTCATTCTGCCATATCTCTCCCGACCGTGGGCTCAGATGATCCCGCTTCCATAATCAGTGGACGTTTTCCTTGTTTCCACCTGTCTGCACTCCGGACACATCAGTCTGGAGCCGTTCTGTGTCATCGCGGTCCTGCATCTCGAGCAGAGCGCTTTCATGACCCCGAGTTCAGGTTCTGACGTGTCAAGACGCATGTTCCTGAGATCGGTGATCCTCGCCTTCACGATGTCGAATAATCCGAACTCACGCGAGATATCCTTGACATACGCCTTCTTGATGTTGGATACATGGATTACGGCGGGTCCCACGTCAGGAATCGCCCGATCGGTAACTCCTCTCACCCCGGCAATCGCCACCAGTACGAGCGAGTCCCGCAGCCCGGTAACCTGCCCGATAACCACGTCTCCTCGCTTCAGGACCGGTGGGGTACTTGTGCCCGGGATTACAGAGATGGTTCGGTCTCTGTTATCGGTTTTAACCGTCCCCGCGACGGTTGCATAGATATTGCCCGCGCTCTCATACGTCTGCGTACCAGCACGAAACTCCTCGGTCGCACCTATCGAATCGCCAGGGAGCACAAACATGCCAGTGTTCTCTGACTCTGAATTCGAACCCGCACTCTCCTGTGCTGGTTGTACCGGCTGTGCTGGATGTGCTGGCTGTTCCGGGTTATCTACTGCTTCAACGCCATTAACATCCCTATTTCTGTTTACTTTCCGCAAAACAGATCGTTTTTTCAGTTTAATATCAATCCCTCACTTTGTTTTCAATATGTTCGAGCCATCAGCACCGGGGTCCCATCTCTTCCGCAGATCGGGCACGGTCCGGTCTTTCCATGTGGCTCGACCGGTATCCCGAGTATGTGGACGCCGGTCACATCTTCCATCTCGCGCCCGCAATCATCGTCAAGACACCAGCATATCCGTGCAATCCCGTTAGCTGTTCTCTTTGATACATCCTCCAGTGTCTCGCAGTCAAAGATTCTCGAGTCTAACGCATCTCTGGCGGCGTGGTACATATCAGTTACCACCGCGTCCATACAGTCTTGCACCTTGCCGGGTATCCGGTCGATCGGCACTGCTCGTTTCTCTGCTGTGTCCCTGCGCACCAGCATACACGAGTTCTGTGCAAGATCCCTTGGTCCAAGCTCGACTCGCACCGGAACGCCTTGCAGTTCCCACCTGTAGTATTTGGCGCCAGGGCGCTCATCACTATCATCGATCCTGACACGAAGCCCATGATCCATGAACCGGTCACGCAGGGACCTGCATGCATCCAGTACCGCCTCATTCACATCGTGGTCGCCAAACAGGATCGGTACGATCACCACCTGCACAGGTGCGACCTCAGGAGGCAGCACAAGCCCGCGATCATCGCCATGCACGCTTATCACGGCAGCCACGGATCGTTCTGATATGCCGTAGCAGGTCTGGTGCGCATATATCTGCTCGCCGGTCGGATCCTCGTAAGTGATTCCGAATGTCTTTGCAAAATTGTCTGCAAGATGGTGCGCCGTCCCTATCTGCAAAACCTTGCCGTCAGGCATCAGGGTATCAACTGCAAGCGTGTAATCCGCGCCCGGAAACTTATCCCACGGAGGACGCTTTGAAACGATGGTCGGGACTGCAAGCCTCCTGTAAAACTCCTGATAAAGCTCGACCGCCCGATCCACGTGTTTTGCCGCATCGTCCCAGTCGGTATGCACGGTGTGCGCCTCCTTGAACGACGTGATCTCACGCAGGCGGATGAGCGGACGCGTGTGCTTGGTCTCGTACCGGAAGGTGTTCACGATCTGGTAGAGCTTAAGCGGCATGTCCGCATGTGACCTGATCCAGAGCTTGTACATCGGATAGATCGCGGTCTCGCTCGTGGGTCTGAGCGCGAGTTTCACGTCCAGCGGCGCGGTGCCTCCGTGCGTGACCCAGTAAACCTCATCCTCAAATCCCTTTATATGCTCGGCTTCCTTCATAAATTCATTTTCAGGGATTAAAAGTGGAAATAATGCCTCTTCATGACCGTCCTTGTCCAGGAGTTCTCGTATGATCGAGTAAATTTTATTTCGTAATGAAAAACCGAATGGATGCCACACATACAGACCCTTGACCGGGTATCTGACATCCATGATCTCCGCCGCAGCGAGCAGCTCGTGGTACCATTCACTGAAGCGTGACTTCGGTGGAAGTTTTGGCTGCTGCGCATTTTTTTCCATCAACTGAAATCGGGGGGTCATGGACATAAACCTTTGCCGGTGGGGGCTTGCAAGCGCATAACGTCTTGCAAAACATGCGAGGCTCTGGCAAAACGCTTATAGCGCCATTACACAAACTCGAGACGCATGAAGATATTACTCATTGGCGGCGGAGGCAGAGAACATGCGATTGCAGAGACGATCGCACGCGGCAGCCGCAGTTCTGATCTGTATGCGGTTATGAGCAAGAAGAACCCAGGGATCGCGGGATTGTGCAGGGATTTCCTGATCGCAAAAGAGACTGTCGAGAACATCCTCCCTTATGCGAGATCAAAGAGCGTCGATTTTGTGGTGATCGGTCCTGAAGCACCGCTTGCGATCGGACTTGCGGACGTGCTCGAAGGCGACGGGTTTCCGTGCCTCGGACCGAAACTCGCACCGGCGCAGATCGAACTTGACAAAGCGTATGCTCGCAGGTTCATGCGCAGGCACAATATCAGCGGGTGCCCGGTCTTCGAGGTCTTCGAGCAGGGCGATGATGCAGGGGCATACGAGTTCATCGAGAAACTTGGCAACGTTGTCGTGAAACCGACCGGGCTTACCGGCGGAAAAGGAGTCCGGGTGATGGGGGATCATTTTTCTGACATAAACGGCGCAAAGGAGTACGCTTCCGAGGTACTGCGTGATGGACCGGTCGTAATCGAGGAAAATCTTGAGGGAGAGGAGTTCACGGTGCAGGCATTCACCGATGGCAGGACGCTTGCGTTTGCACCGGCTGTGCAGGATTACAAACGCGCTTACGACGGCGACAAGGGACCAAATACCGGAAGCATGGGCTCGTATTCTGCCGCAGGCGACATACTGCCGTTCATGCAGGAACAGGACTACGAGGCTGCGAAAGAGATCATGCGTGATGTCATCGAAAAGATCAGGGATGATGCCTGCGCCTACAAAGGCATATTGTACGGTCAGTTCATGTTGACCGCAAAAGGAATCATGGTAATCGAGTTTAATGCACGATTCGGCGATCCTGAGGTGATGAACGTACTTCCGCTGCTCAAGACCGATTTTGCAGACATCTTGCAGGCGGTTGCGGATGAGTCGCTCTCTGATCTGGATGTTGAATTCGAGCGTCTTGCAACCGTCTGCAAGTATCTGGTCCCGGCAGGCTACCCTGAGAACCCGGTGAAGGACTCGGTCATCGAGATCGGCGATACCGGGGATGCTGTGCTGTTTTATTCGAGCGTTTATGAAGCGGGAGGGCAGGTGTACACCACAGGATCGCGGGCGATTGCGGTCGTCGGGATCGCACATGCGATTGCGGATGCAGAGAAGATCGCAGCACACGGGCTTTCTGCGATACGCGGCGACCTCTATGCAAGGTCTGACATCGGGACTGCGGCGCTGATCGACCAGCGGATCGAACATGCCGCACGCCTGCGTGCAAGACCTGGCGGTGCATGACTGGATATTGTGTATGATCGAATGACAGAATAACAGAATGGCAGATGACGTATGATCAAGCTGCTTGCAATCGGATTTCTCATCGGGCTTACCGGGGCAGTCGTCCCCGGACCGATGCTCTTTGCAACCATCGAGGCATCACTTCGGAGAGGCTGGATCGCGGGTCCTTTGATCGTGCTCGGACATGCGGCGGTCGAAGTCCTGATCTGTGGCGTAATATTGCTTGGATTCTCGATTGCAAATGATATAGTCTTTGATATCGTATCGCTCGTGGGGGGTGGGGCTTTAATCATCTTCGGGATGATGATGCTACGCTCGTCGAGGAATGCTACATTCGACGTGAAAACTGGCATCACGGGTAGTCCGGTCGTCGCAGGCGCTCTGACATCGGTGTCAAACCCGTACTTCCTGGTCTGGTGGCTGACCATTGGAAACAGCATGGTCATGGACGGGCTCAGGATTGGCGTTGTTGCAGCCTTACTCTTCATTATCGGACACTGGATCGCCGATATAGTCTGGTATGTCTCTGTTTCGATAATATCGAGCCGCGGCGGGAAACTGATGTCTGATCACACATACCGCACGTTTCTGGCAGGATGCGGCGTGTTTCTTCTCTGCTTTGGGGCGTATTATGCGGCAGCGATATTTATGTGAGCAGGTTGCATGGATCTGACCTGCAACTTGCCCCGCCAGATACCACCTGCCAGAAAAGCCCAGCAGCGGTCGACCTCAACGTTTATGTACGTTTCTTCATAATGATATTATGGTGGATTATGGGGACACATGCAAAAGTCGGTGACTCAGTAGATGCGGGAGATTATATCAAGGGAGAGCTTGAACTGCTACTTTTGAATATGCCTGCCGCCGTGGTAATCGAAAACGAGAACTACGAGATCGTGTACATGAACGAGTTCCTGATCAGGATGTTCGGCAACAGCGTTGGCAAGAAGTGCTATGAAACGTTTATCGGTCGTGATGAGCCATGCGAAATCTGTGGCGTCGAGGAGATCATCCACAAAGGCAAGGACCAGTTCAGATACACAGCCACCGATAAAGACGGGCGGATATCTGAGATAACGGCTGCGCCACTCCACCTACCCGATGGCGGCCGGCTGGTCATAGAGATTGCAAACGAGGTGACCGAGCGGGAAGAACTGGAGCGGATGAAGGTGGATTTTATCAACGTGGTCGCACATGAGATGCGCACACCACTTGCCGCGGTCATCGGGTTCACCGATCTGCTCGGTACTTGGTCTGTAAATTTCACGGATAAGCAGAAGCGTTATCTCGATAATATAAAAACTAATGCGAATAAACTCAAATTGCTGATCGGCGACATGCTCGACCTCGCAGACCTTGATGCAGGCATATTGAAGCTCAACTATACCCCGGTGCGGTTGTACGAGGTCGTAAGCGAGGTTCTTGCGCGGCATCAGGCATTGATTGCCGAAAAGAACCATGCAGCAGACGTGAACATCCCGAGGTCGTTGGTGATCGATTGTGATCTACAGAAGGTCACACGCGTCATGGATAATATTGTGTTTAATGCGGCATATTACAGGGAAATTAACGGAAATATCCGGATTTCCGTGGACGATCGCGGAGATGATGTCCTTGTAATGATTAGCGATAACGGTGCCGGAATTTCAAAGAAGAATCTGCCAAAAATCTTTGATCGCTTCTTTATGGTGGATGCGACGCTTACCAGACACTGCGACCGGATCGGGGTCGGGCTTACGCTTGCGAAAGGATATATAGAGCTGCACGGCGGCAAGATCTGGGCTGAGAGCGAGATCGGGGAAGGGAGCACATTTTATTTTACATTGCCAAAGCACAGAATGGGTGATAATAGTGGATAAGAAGAAACCGGAGGCAATACTGCAGGTATCGCCGATGGGGGATCCTTGTGAATCCGGGCGGCACAATCGAGTTCGTGAACAAACGTGCAGAGACCCTGCTCAACATCCCGGAAGATATCCGCGGGAAGGATATTCACACATGTCATTTCAACAATTCATAGATTGGTGTGAGCGTCCTTAAGAACCTGCTGACAAAATCCGGTTGTGTTGAGTGGGGTGGCGACGGACGCGTGGATTATTACTGTGTGATCTTAAGATCCGGGTTGACCGCGGGGGCAGAGGCATTTGCAGAGGAGAACGACGTAATATTGTTTGATCTGGCGTATATGGAGCGGGTATCCTGCGAAAAACTCTGAACTTCCGTTGTTATTCCATTCAAGAAAACCTTCATACTCTGGCAGATCCTGTTTTAGTGAATGGTTCACAGTTCACTATTTCCAAAAATCGAACAGTTCACCCTAATGTTTTTGAGTCGTGGCGCTTGCACACTACTCCCCTGACGAGATATACGAAAGTTACCTCTCCCTACTCAACCCAACGCTTGGCAACTTTGTCTTCATCGACGAAGCGCAGAGGAAACCGGGTTGGGAGCACTGGATCAGGAAGATGTATGACCTGAAACACGCTGCGAATTTTTTTGTCTTGGGATCATCTGCCGATCTGCTAAAGAAAGAGTACTCAACTCTGCTCACCGGAAGAAACATCTCGATGGACGTATTTCCGATGAGCTTCCGGGAGTTTCTGGATTTTTCTGGCGTACGGGTGAAGAGTACGGAGATTGTGGGCACAGAGACGCGGTCGAAAGTGATCTTTAGTCTGAAGAAGTATCTTGAGTGGGGCGGCTTTCCCGAAGTCTTTTTCGTAGGCGAGAAGTATAAACGCCGCCGGCTGAGCCAGTATTTCGAGGATATCATCTACAAGGACATTGTAGACCGGTACGGCACAAATCCGGGAAAGACAAGAGAGCTTGGGGTATATCTTCTCACAAACATAGCCAACCCGGTCAGCAAGAGGAAGGTGCGAAACGCTCTCGGCTTCGGACTTGACACCATATCCGACTACATCGCATACATGGCTGAAGCGTACCTTCTGTATGCGGTTCCCATCTACTCGCCATCGCTGAAAGTCCAGTCCGCAAACCCGAAGAAGACTTATTGCATCGACACCGGTCTGCGAAATGCGGTGTCGTTTAAGTTTTCAGAGGATATCGGGTGTCTTGCGGAGAATGCGGTCTTTGTGGAACTGAAACGGCGTGCAAAGGAAGTCTTTTACTGGAAAAGTGCTGCAGGAGAAGTGGATTTCATTGTGAGGGCTGGTTTGCAGATAGAAGAAGCCATTCAGGTATGCTGGAACCTTGATAGTGAGCACACACGAAAGAGAGAGACCAGGGCATTGTACAGCGCAATGGAAGCTTTTAATCTGGATTCGGGCATTGTGATAACAGAAGATGCGGAAGATGCGGAAGTAGTGAATGGTAAACAAATATTCTTTGTGCCAATATGGAAATGGTTTTTATACTAACCGGCATCTGTTTCTCCGGAAGATTTTGGTTCTGGCGGGATCGCAAAGTCGCTGCTCGAAACCGTGTTAAGTAACTCTACAAAAATTAGGACCTCGTGATTTACCACTATCGTGACCATACGAAGATCATGGTCATGATGCTTTATGTGGTCGATAGCAGTAGCCCTCACGTGTGTAGAAATCGTGGGTAACCGCGCCTTTGTCCCTCATAGTCTATGCGTCATCGCGTCTTTCTCGTTCTTTTTCCAATTTAACGAGAGAGACGCGAAGAGTATTAGACCTGTATCTCCCATCTTTCGTGTTGTTGTACATCCGACTGACCCTTACAAAAAACCTAATAAAAATATGCCGACACCGGGGTTTCGCATCGATCTCGGTATGTGGTTTGCGGTGTGCGTACGTTCTCACGAAGTATATCCGGGATCAACATGTCTCTTTTGTCAACCATTGCGCATCACCATATCGATTTTCGTACTTCTCGTACGATTTATGGACGATTTCCGCAACATAATGTTATATACTCGCAATACATATCACTGTGGTAGTAAACTATTAAGTTCGTGCAACCACAAGAACCCTGAAAACAGCGATATGGGTTATATGTGTAAGCCACGAGTAACGTTTGGAACGATAAAAAGGAATTATTTGAAGAGATTGAGGAATTGCCATGATTAAGCGCATGATAGTTGCGATTGATGCGGAAAAATGCACGCAGTACCCTCCCTCGCTGATACACGGGTGATAATCTGTGATTAAGATCGAGTTACTCTCCCGTGTGGACAACCTCTGTGACTACACGTTTAATTTCTGCTGGCACAACCGCCAGCTTGACCCGGACGCCCCTATCCCCACCAGAACGGAACCAAATATACCTTCCGCGACATAGTGGATGCGCTTAAAACGGGAACGGAGGTTCACATAAAGGGCGATGTGGGAGAGCGTCTCGCACAGGGCATGGGTGCGGATATCCGGCATCTGGGCGGTACCGGTGGCATTGGAACCGGGACTGCATCCCGAATCTTTGTAGATGGGGACGTGGGAGCCGAAGCGGGATTTGGTATGGTCGCAGGAGCAGTCTACGTTTCTGGCATAGTCGAGGAGCCGCTTGGAAATATCATCGAGGTGCACTCTGACGTGGCAGGATATCGCAAGTTCGTGTCCATTACCGATCTTCTCTGCAACCACCCGCTGGCGATGCCAGTGTCCAATTCACTGGACCCTGAGAAGCTGCGGCTGGTTTTAAACGACGGTATCCTGCGTGGAACTCTGTGTGCACGGTGCGATTGCCCTGTTGATGTGCTCGTAAAAGGCGACGCCCATAATGGAACCGGGTTACTCATGCAGCAGGGCACGATTACTGTCACGGGAGATGCCGGGATGAACGCCGGTGCCCATCTAAACGGCGGAACCGTGGTTGTCCGGGGGTGGCAGGAGAGTTCGCAGGCGCATATATGAAACGTGGTGTGCTGCTAGTTGGGGGCAGCAGAGGTTATGCCGGAGCCGATATGAACGGTGGTGCGATATATTCCCGGAGGAAGATTGCAACCAGTCCGCCTGCGGAGAAGACCCGGATCACAGGTGCTGACATGTCGCTCATCCGAAAACTTGTCGGTGCCAGCCGGTTTGAATCGATGCGGTACAGCAAGTATGAGGCAGGCGAGTCGGAGACGTATGTGGCGGTTCCGATGAGGGACGGGTCTCTTGTGATGCGCAGGGTGGATTGATTGGGCGATTGTCCCTCTGCGGTTAAATTCCCTGTTTGGATCAGGTTGTGTTCCGGGTCAAGCAGTGCCGATATTGCGAAGTCGCATGATCGTGTTTTATGTACCTCGGGTGGTTACAATGAAGGAATGAATGGGGATCAAAAACATGGCAGCCATCAGCCTGCCAGAGATTCTGCGTATCGGTTGAGTTTGAGTGGGGTTTCAGGGAGTCCGGGCAAATGAGTCACCCCGAAATACATGTAATCAACGACCCCCGACTTAAGTGCAGAGCCTGTGACCCTGGTAACCAACTCATCATCCGCCAATAATCAGCTCCGGAGCCAATGTTCTCACGATTACTTGCCTAGTTCCGTGTCCAGGATTTTCGTCACCTGGTCCTTGTTTTGTATGCTGCTTGTGGCTGCTACGACTGTTCCATTCTTGAAATACACTGTGAACGGCAGTCCCATGAACGATGCACAGCTAGGCAAATTTTTGATAATGTTTGCCGCAGGGATGTCAAAATCCTGGTCATAGAATGTGATATGCGGATATATCGGTTCCAGTTCTTCCATAATATCATAGACCGGGAGGCACATTGGTCCCATTCTGCCACAGCAAATCATGGCACTTTCATTGTTTTCCACGGCTTCCTTGACTTCTTGTTCCGTTTCCAGATGTTTCAGATTTGTGTACAGCATCTTAGTATCTCCTCTCGAAGATTAGACTTCCTGCGATATAAAGTCGACTACCGCATGATGAATCGCGCGGCATCCGGGTGGATGCCCACAGCTTTTGATTTTCTGCCGGTTTGATTGCCTTTTAATTATTGCGCATCACCACATCGATTTTCGCACTCTCGACGTGATTTATGGACGATTTCCGTACCATAATGTTATATACTCGCAATGCACATCACCGTAGCAGTAAACAATTGAAAGGTTTACGCTTATAACGGTGGTATCCCATGACCAAAGAATGGACCGATGAGAAGGAATCATATGAAGTGCTGGATGGCAGGGGGCTTGCAGGCGATTTCCTGTCAGCGGTTCTTACGAAAGCCAAAAAAGTTGCTGAAGGTGGTGGAATCTGCGTGATTCAGAGTTTTGAGCCGATCCCGCTCTATTCCACTCTGGAAGACCTTGGCTTTGAGCACATTACCGAGAAGGTATCAGATAACGAATACCTGGCGTATTTCTACCGAAGAGAGGTAAAAGAGGCAGCAGGCAGCATGACGATGCCACTACACCCTGCAGCTCTCGCCAATATCGGTAAAACCGACAAAACGCTCGGTAAGATCGTGTCGCAGTTCTGGCAGCTCGTCTGGAAGAAGGAAGACCCTGCTATCGACACGAAGACCAGATACCTGCTCTCGCTTGCAAACGGTGTCGGCGCAGGTCGCCTTCGTCAGGCGACGCGGGAACTTGTGAAGGCGTACTACGCGGGCGTTACTGTTGCGGAACTGGACGAACTATTCACACTCTTTGTCTGGAATCAAGGCGTCGGCAACTTTGCATCAGAGATAGGACCTTCGCCGCTTTTTGCCGCATATCAGTTGATAAAGAGGCTTGAGCACGAAGGAAAGTCAAGGGATGAGGTGCTTGCAGAACTCGCTGGAAAGTTCGGTGAGGAAAATCCGGATGTGAGTGTGCTCGAAC
>DAOWIV010000160.1 GCA_030640725.1 Methanosarcinales archaeon
GACGCGCAGTACGGCGTTTGCGTGGCTACCATGACGCTTGAAATAGGGATTGATATAGGAGACATCGATGCCATCGTGCTTGCAGAAGTCCCGTGGAGTATATCATCGCTGCTCCAGCGGATCGGGAGGGGGAGCAGGCGTATGCAAAAAAACCGGGTCTTTGCCATGTACGGCTCTGCGGATGAACAGATGCTGCTTGAACGGATGTTTCACGTTGCAATGGCAGGATACATCGAACCGGTTGATTATTCGCACGATCCATCCGTTGTGGTGCAGCAGGTCCTCTCCTCGCTTTATGCCAGCCCGGGCTTACCGATTGCCACCTTCGAAATCTCTTTGAGGGGTTCTGTTCGGAAGACGAACTGAGAGACATCTTAAGTCACCTTGTGAAGAGCGAATGGATCGAAAAATGGCATGAGAAATGGCGTGCAACAACCAGATTGATGGATCTTGGAGCAAAGGGCGAGATTCATTCGAATATTCCATCAAACAAAGTGGTGGAGGTCATCAATATTAATTCCAGGCAAACGATCGGCGAGGTGCAGTATCCGGTCGATCACATCTTTGTTCTTGCCGGAAAGGTGTGGCTGATCGTCAGAGAGTCCTTTGATAGAATATATGTAAAGCCAGCAAAGGCAGGGATAGCCACTGCGAAGTTCAAAAGCCATGCATCGAAAGGTGCCTTTTACTATCTGCTGCCAGCACACATCGGGAAACCTGAATCGGAGAAGTGGTACACACAGGATCTAAGCGAGATTACGCGTGTTGCGGAGGTGTTGGAGTGAGAGCTACCAGAAAAAGGATCGTAGTGGATGATCCGTTCTCGGGCGTTGCAAACCTACTCGACGCTTGCCATATGTTTAGATAGTGCCGCACCATACAAACGTCTGAAATAAAATGATTGGGAGGTTTAGCATATACTGAAAGTAACTCCGCTTGCGTTCGACAGCTTTGGTGCCAGATCGATGGCGACATTCGTAGAAACAGACGATCTCTCCGTCCTGATCGACCCGGGCGTGGCGCTTGGTCCGAGCAGATACAGGCTGCCCCCGCATCCGCGGGAAATCGGGAGGAACCTGGAACTGTGGGAGTGCATAAAAGATCATGCGTCATGCGCAGACGTTCTCGTGGTCTCACACTATCATTACGATCATCACAACCCGGAAGAACCCCTGCTGTATGGAGATAAAATTCTGTACATAAAACATCCCGAAGAGAATATAAACAAGAGCCAGACCAAAAGGGCATCGTATTTCCTGAAAAAGTTAAAAGACATCCCGAAATCCATAAAAACTGCGGATGGAAGTGAATTCAGGCATGGTAAGACTCTGATCCGGTTTTCAGATGCTGTGTGCCACGGAACGATCCAGAGACTTGGGTTTGTGGTGCAGACATCAATCAAATGCGGCGGCGAGAAGTTCATCCACACAAGCGATGTCGAGGGTCCGGCGATGCCTGATCAGATACGGTTCGTGATCGATGAGCAGCCGGAGGTGGTCATACTGGACGGACCAATGACGTACATGCTCGGGTTCAGATACTCGAAGAAAAGCCTTGAATTAAGCATTGAAAACATGATACGGATCATCACTGAGACGCCAGCGCACACGATCATTCCTGATCATCATTTTATGCGCGATTTGAGGTACAGGGAGCGGATCGCACCGGTCTATGAGGCAGCAGATGATGCCGGGAAGAGGGTCATAACCGCTGCGGAGTATGCAGGACGCGATATCGAGAATTTCGAAGCGAGGCGGAAGGAACTGTACAGCATACACCCGATAGCATACTGATATCCGTATGGCGCTGCGAAACCTGCACAAATACACAAGCTTTGCGCTTTATGTCTGTGTTTCAGCCGCCGCCTGCATGAAATTCATCGCCTCGATTGTGCCTTTGATGAATCTGGCACCAGAGAGGTCGGAAAACCGCATGATAAGTTCGCGGGGGATCAGTGCGGTGTCGTGGGTGCGAAAGTAGTCGCTATTCCTGTAGACGAAGTCGATTCC
>DAOWIV010000197.1 GCA_030640725.1 Methanosarcinales archaeon
ACTTTTGTGAAAAGTTTGGTGAAAAGTTTGCGAGTGAGAAATACCCTCCCGGGTCGGAGACCAGTTTTTGATCAAACTTTTGTGAAAAGTTTGGTGAAAAGTTTGCGAGTGAGAAATGCCCTCCGGGCGGGGCTGGCGATATACTTTTTCGTAAATGAAATGATGCGTAGAGTAACTGGACGTTGTAGTGTATATACCATGAAAAAAATTCGGTTAGTAGTCACCAACTAAACACTTGTGGCACCCTCACTCGATCCCCAATTTCTGCAGCACCTTCTCAGGAGCGGATTGATATGCGTGGATAATCGTTGCTATGACATCAAAATCAGTGACATCGTTATGCATGAGGTATTCAAAAATCTTCTGGCGATACGCGAGTTCTTTCTTCAATTCCTGGACGGTCCAGCCCCTTCTTATCATTATATCCCTGAGCGCCTTTGATTCTCCGACGCGTTCGATCACATCCTTCGCAGGATTCCATGCAAAGATGTCGTTTGTCCTGATGTTTCTTGTGGTCGGATCGATATCCGTAATCTCCACGATCTTGACAGACCTGCGTGCACGCTTCCCCTTGACATAGATCTGCGACTGTATGCTCATGATGTCGAGAGCCTCGATCATCGTCCTCGGAACGCTGATCGGCGGGTTCTCGAGACGGTGTATCGCAGATGCGACCGAATCGGCATGCATCGTAGAGAACGTTGTGTGTCCGGTGCTCATCGCCTGAAATAGCGTGAGAGCTTCCTTGCCCCTGACTTCGCCTACCAGCAGAAACTCAGGGCGCTGCCTGAGCGCGCCACGGAGCAGTTCGTACATATCGATCGCGCCGCGGTTGTCGGCGGTGAAGGCATCTCTTGTCACGCCCGGAATCCAGTTCGGATGCGGGAGCTGCAGTTCCCGCGTATCCTCAAGAGTGATGATCTTTGCCTTCTCTGGCATGAAGAGCGCAACGGCGTTGAGCGAGGAGGTCTTTCCTGATGCGGTGCCGCCTGCAAAGATCAGGCTCTTGTTGTTCTCGATGCAGAGCCACAGATAAGCCATCGCTTCGGACGAGAATGTATTCCAGTTGACCAGATCAATCGGCGTGATCGGGACGTCCTTGAACTTGCGTATCGTAAACGTGCTGCCGTGGGCGGTTACCGCTTCCCCCAGCGTCATCTGGATTCTGGAGCCATCCGGCATCGCGGCATCGACCATTGGCTCTGCTATGGATATGTGCTTGCCGCTTCGCTGCGCAAGCCTGATGATGAACGAATCCAGTTCCTCTTCTCCGTACATGACCGATGTCGGGATGTTTAAATATTGTTTATGATATAGATAAATTGGAATGTCATAACCGTTGGCAGACACATCCTCGATGTTGCTGTCATGCATCAGCGGATCGAGTTTCCCGAACCCAATAAAATCCCTGACGATGTAATAAAGTATCTTTTCGAGTGTTGCGATATCTATATCGATCGCATAGTCCTGCACGAGCGATTTAACTTTTTTTACAAGAATTTCTTCCTTATTTTCTTCTTCTTCTTCATCTTCCACCAGAAGCACGTCCCGTAGCCTGGACCGGATCTCTTCAAGGAACTCGCGCTCAAGCCCGACCAGACGCGGCTCAACCACCTGGTACAGCAGGTCATCCCGGTCAGTGTTGTGCAGAATTACAACGAACGCATAAGGCTCGTTCACCCAGTATCTGTCGGTCTCTTCATAACCATCCATTCCATCAAAAGAGATGAGAGGACCGTGTTTTTCCGGATCGTAAGGCTCAAATTCCACTTCCTTCTTCTTGAAAAGAGTTTCAAGCTTCTTCTTAAGCGGCAGTTTCTCTTTTCCAGGAGTCTCATCAGGTGTTCTCCTGTGTTTCTCGGTTTCGCTCTTAAAATCGTTTAGCAGGTCCTCTTTTGTGATCTTTACTGTGTCACTCCCATTACCGGACTTCTCCTTGCCCGTTTCTGTGTCAACCCCGGGTGGAATTCCCGATTCCTTGAATGCATCTCCGATAGAATCCTCGCCCACCATATTCGGAACAGCTACTCCGTCACTCGCCATAACTTAACTAACCTCCATTACCTGACACTCCATTACATACGTTTGTGTCACACCCATAATAAATCATTGGTCGATACTGGTTGCGGCATCCCGAATGTAAGAGACGAACATTCATAATAAAGATACATCAAAGTGAGGATCGCCGGAAGTACATGCTCGGGTAACTTGTGGTTGTGTATGCGGATATCCACACAATACTCGAGTAAGTACCGCCGGAAAACACCAAATTTCACAACATTGATAAAACCGGGAGGCTACGATGCAGGAATACATACGGATCATAAGCGAAGGGAAGAACCTCTCTATGGAACAGGCGACCGAGGCAATCGGCTGCATATTCACGGATGCGACCGATGCCCAGATCGGGGCGTTTCTGGTAGGAATCAAGATGAAAGGCGAGACGATCGACGAGATTGCCGGGTTTGCACGTGGCATGCGTGCTGCGGCGAGAACCATTACGCCGGACGTGGCAGGCACGCTTGTTGACACCTGCGGCACAGGCGGCGACGTTCACAACACCATAAATGTCAGTACAGCCGCCGCAATCGTCACGGCTGCCGCAGGAATTCCGGTCGCAAAGCACGGAAACTACGCGATCACATCAAAGTCGGGAAGCGCTGATGTGCTGAAGGCTCTTGGCATAACAATCGATCTTCCGCCGGAGACGGTCACCAGATGCATTGAGAAGGTTGGCATCGGCTTTCTTCTGGCGCCAGTCTTTCATCCGGCGATGAAACGCGTTGCGATGCCACGAAAGGAACTTGGTGTGCGAACAGTCTTCAACATCTTAGGTCCGCTCACCAATCCGGCAGGTGCGTCAGCGCAGGTGATCGGCGTCTTCGATCCCACTCTCTGCGAAACGATTGCGCGGGTGCTTGCGCTCCTTGGAAGCGAGCGGGCTATGGTCGTGCATGGAGATGGCATGGACGAAATCTCAAATATCAGCGAGACGACGATTGCATCGCTCGAGAACGGAGAGATCTCGACTTATACAGTCGAACCAGAGGATTTCGGGTTTGAGCGGGCGGCAATTGTTGATATTGCCGGAGGAACGCCTGAAGAGAACGCCCGGGATATTGTTTCGATATTTAAAGGCGAGGAAGGACCAAAGCGTGATATCGTGGTGCTCAATTCAGGTGCTGCGATCTATGTTTCAGGAAAGACGGCTGACCTGAAATCCGGGGTTCGGAGGGCAGAGAAAGTCATCGACAGCGGCGAAGCGCTCGGTAAGCTGCGTGAGTTTGTGGAGTTTGCAGTGTGAATGGTTTGCAGATCTTAACTGCTGACAAGATGCGCTTGCGGAATCAAGCTGTGCTGTGTGGCGGCATATCCCACAGTTCTGCCATCACACGCTTCGCTTGCGTGCGGCAAGCTCGATTGCCCGGATGATGCTGCTCGTCGGATTGATCGTTGCGACAGGAATGCTTAATATCTTCTCGATTGTCGGGCTGACGATGGGTGCGCAGACGAGTGCTGATGCGCCATCACGCTCGGCGCGGACTGCTGCAATGATCGCATCCTCCATCGTGTAGGCGGCATACTCACGGACGACCACGGATTCGCCATCGATCAGTAACTGCTTCTCGTTGATGCGGTCAAGCGTCGGGCGCGCTGCGATCACCGCGATAAAATCCCGATCCGTGCCCTCGAGTCTCCGTATGGTTGCTATGATCTGCCGCAGCGTCTTCGCGTTTGGGTCGTGTTTTCCTGACAGGATCTTATACATCGTGCTATTCGGAATCGACGCACATTCGCTGAATTTGAGCACAGTCATGCCGAGGTTCTCTTTTATCGCCCTGGAAAGCACCTTTCTGAACTGCTTATCCGATTCGAATACCGCAGAGATCACCTCATCTACTACCATGTGGTTTCATAATGCATCCGGCGTTCATATATGTTGACATTGCAAATGCTATTACGATGGCTGAATACAAACAATGCATCATCATCCGGCAGGATCTGAAACTCTCCCGTGGAAAACTCGCAGTACAGGTCGCACACGCGGCGGTATCGGCAGCTGAACATGCAGATGCCGGCGCTCGCAGAGCATGGAAGGACGGCGGGCAGAAGAAGATCGTGCTGCAGGTAAAGACGCTCTCCGAGATGTATGAACTGAAGATGGATGCGGAAGCAGCCGGGCTGCCGACATCGCTGATCGCGGACGCGGGTCTGACAGAGGTGCCGCCTGGCACGGTCACCGCGCTTGGCATCGGACCTGCCCTGTCAGAGCGGCTGGACGGGGTTACAGGCGAGCTGCAATTAGTATGATGTGATATTTATTATAATATGTGGGTGGGGGTCGCACTAATGTCAATGGGATGTTCTCGCGTTTTAGGTAATGATCCTGCGTATGTGTAACTGCACAGGTTCGGCTGGCTCACTCGGCATCGATGCCATCCCACAATTCAGATACCGGTCGTGTCTCACCTGCCATCGCTTCTTTCCAGCCTTGACGGAAGCTATCCTCGGCAGGCTTTAACACCACGCTCTCACGGAACAATCGGACAATCTGAAGCAGGTTAGGTAGATATTCGTGTGGCGTCTCTTCGATTTCACGAATTAGCTGTTTTTCGTAGACAGAAATTTCAGCGGACATGATCACTTTTGACGAAGTTGCGAGCAAAGTGCGCAATTTAAGCGGAACGGACAATGACCCGTTGTGTCTATCAGTATATCCCGCAAAACAGACTGACCACACAACCAACCCGCCCGCCACGATACGTAAACCTTACCAGGACCTGCATTTGAGACTTATCCGTCCTTGTAGCAGCCAACTTAAGCGCTTCACCGCGTGATCGCAACGATCGCACCATCCACCTCGAGCACATCCACAGCCCTTCCGCCAAGAATGACCTCGAGGTGGATGGTGCGATCGTTGC
>DAOWIV010000273.1 GCA_030640725.1 Methanosarcinales archaeon
ATCCCCTATAACGTAAGACCAGCCATTATAGTTTGATTCCATACCTTTTGGTCTAAGCGTATACCTTCAACGATTCAGCCCAATTTCGCTTATCATTACTGACGACTCTTATGGTGATTCAACTTTCGTTTCTTCATAGCGTTCTTATCCTAGCAGTCCGTCTGAAATGGGCTTTCAGGCATTCCGCATTGTCCTGTGAGCATAACACGCGGGCGTTACCATCCGCGCATTTCACAGTAGGATTACTCCGGATGGAAGGAGCAGCCACAAGGGCAATTTATGGTGCAGCTTCTTGTCACACAATCTTACGTAATCTCCCGCACGAGAAGCGTTCGCAGCGAAACCTCCTCGGTTTTGAAGAGATATTTGAGGCATAACCCGAGAAGAAGGGACATCGATGCCGGGATCAAGCATCCCGGTATCATGGAGTACTCTTTTGTTGTAAGCGGAACTATGATCACGGATAACAGAACACCTCCGAGCACGATCAGGAGGTCGCCGATGTTGCGGCACAGAATTGTGATGTCTCCGGATGGCAAGATATGGGCTCCGAGTTCTTTTTGATTTTGGATACCTATCAGCCGCTATGCCACCCAAACCGCTTCGTCAGCCACTTCTCGATCTCGATCACAAAGAACCCGGGAAGCGCAAAGAGGATCATCAGCCACCACC
Organism: Methanosarcinales archaeon; assembly: GCA_030640725.1. Classification (GTDB taxonomy): domain Archaea; phylum Halobacteriota; class Methanosarcinia; order Methanosarcinales; family Methanogasteraceae; genus Methanogaster_D. The sequence goes on from DAOWIV010000273.1 coordinate 673, forward strand.
AGTCAAGCGGGAGCGGTGCCGTTCCGAGAATGGCATTTCCAATCGGGTGGTAGACGATTGCAAGCTGCGTCACAATGGTTAGCACCATCCCTCCAAGCAGCCATCGGTTCGAGAACGGACTGAACGTGAATGCCGACTCTGTGATTGATCGTGCGGTTACGACGTAGCAGAGGTGCACCAGCATAACGGTTGTGAATGCGGCTGTCTGCGCCCGTGTGAGGAGCTCTTTGTTAACAACGAGGGGTCCATCGATCGCAGGCATCCCGTAGTAGTAGTATATCGCAAACCCGGAGATCGCCATCACGATGGAGACCAGCCCGACCTTCTTGAAGAACGGGGGATCGGTGATCCGTTCGTCAGGATTCCTCGGGGGCTTCTTGAGCAGATCCTTCCCCATCGGTTCCATGATAAGGGGGAGCGCGAGCGCCACTGCGTCGAAGAGGTTGATCCAGAGTATCTGCACGGGTTTGAGCGGAAGCCGATCCTGGAATAGTATCAGAAACGGCGCAAGCAGTATCGCCCCAATGACGAGCAGCGCCTGCCCGCCGTTTGTCGGGAGCGTGTACAGGATGACTTTTTTGATATTGTTGTAGACGTATCTGCCTTCTTCGACGGCAGAGACGATCGTTGCAAAGTTGTCATCGGCAAGGATCATGTCAGAGGCTTCCTTGCTAACCTCAGTTCCTGTGATCCCCATGGCGATCCCGATGTCAGCGGCTTTCAGTGCTGGAGCATCATTAACGCCATCGCCGGTCATGGCGACGACCTCTCCGTGTTCCTGAAGCGCTTTTGTGATCCTGAACTTGTCTTCTGGTGCAACCCGTGCATAGACCGACACGTTCAGAGCGAGATCGTAGAGTCGATCGTCGTCCATCTTTGCGAGTTCCTCTCCGGTGATCACCCTCTCTGCGTCGATTCCGAGTTTCCGGGCGACCGCTCTTGCGGTCATTTCATGATCCCCTGTCGCCATCACAACCCGGATCCCGGCACTCTTACACCTCGCAACCCCGTCTATCGCCTCCTCTCTTGCCGGATCGATCATCCCCTGGATGCCGAGAAAGGTCATATCCGTTAGATCGCTCCTGCCAATCGAACTACTCTCAGAAGACACCACCTTATATGCCATGGCAAGCAGCCTTAGCGCTTCTTCTGCCATTTCGTCCGCTTTTGCGAGTATCTCAACCCGGTCTATCGGCTCGATCTCGCCATCAACCATCCGGGTCTGGCACATCCCGAGAACCTGCTCTGGCGACCCCTTCACAAAGATTACGTGCTTTCCGTCTCCCTCGTGCAATGTAGCCATGTACTGCTGCTCTGAGTCGAACGGTATCTCGTCCAACCGCTGTAGCGGCTCATCGGGTGCCCCAATACCTGCTTTCACTGCTTTCATCGCAGAGACGAGCAGTGCGCCCTCGGTCGGGTCTCCAATGACGCTATAGCCATCCTTCTGGTCGATGCTTGCATCATTGCAGAGATAACCCACTTTTAAGGTCTCGACCAGCTCTTCGCTCATCTGATCCGGAGTGAACGCTCCAACTGGTTCGTACCCGACCCCACTCACTGCGTAGTCCCTCCCCCCGGAATATACCCATGATACCGTCATCTGGTTCTTTGTGAGCGTCCCGGTCTTGTCCGAGCAGATCACAGTGGTGCATCCGAGGGTCTCTGCGGCAGGCAGCCGCTTTATGATTGCGTTCCTCCGTGCCATCGCTGTAACGCCAATCGCCAGCGCCATCGTCACGACCGCTGGCAGCCCCTCAGGTATTGCTGCGACAGCGAGGGATACGGACGCGAGAAACGCTTGTTCTATCTCGATACCAAACCATACCGCCAGCACAAAGTTGAGAACCGTGATTGCGAGGAT
>DAOWIV010000239.1 GCA_030640725.1 Methanosarcinales archaeon
GGTGGAAATGGCAGGGTTTATTTATTCAGGAAGAGAGCGAAGAATCTTGTTGTTCACAAAGAAAGCCGAAGGAGAAAACCACCATGGATAAACCGGAACCAGACTTTCATTTCAAACTCATGCCTCTCGCCTTCAAACTCAGGGATCTCTTCTCTCCCGGAAGAATGTCCTGAAAGAGGTCGGGATAAAAACCCGGGTTTCATGTACTCGATTATGGATGCGGACCCGGGGGTTACCTGACCGCTGCCTCCGAACTGGTGGGCAGATCAGGGAAGATCTATGCCCTTGATATCCATCTGGCGGGGAACGTTTCAATGCTCTCTCCGAAGTACAACCTTGCCCGCTCGGTTTACAGGATGCCGCATCCCGAAGATTGGACACCTCCTGCATGTCATAAATACGAGAGCCGCATCTATGCGAATTACACGGCACCCCCCGATGCGGAAGTATCGATTCACATCGAGCTTACCGGAGAGAACAGATGGTGGGTCTACGGATGGTCTGGTAACGAGTGCATGGACCGGGTCGGCGTGACACTCACAGGAGTGCAGGACGGGTGGTGTGCTGCGTCCGGGAATCTTGTCGCGGGAGATGCAGGTACGGCGGGAGGTGATTTTGATAAGCCGAATCGAGATGCAAAACTCGTGCTTTTTACGGGAGCTCTCGCTCTATCCATTGTATACGAGGTTACCCGGCAGGCAAGCCGATAAATATAACATGAGAAGATGGGATATTCAAAGAAGTCACTGCTAAACAAACCTGAAATCGAGGAGGACTGCGAGAGGTCACGAGATGAGTCGGGTGATCGACGACATACGGAATATGGTCAGAGCTGGGACTTGCCCAGCCGCCCCATGCTGAGGAGATGATTGATCAGATTGTTGCAGAGTTGTTCGAGCGCGGTTGGCTGGTTGGGGACGAGCAACTCCACGTCACCTACGATGGGAGGAAGCACCTGCACCAGTGGATGTGGTAGTGCAATCAGGGAGTGAGATCCATCGGTATGGCAGTCTGTATAGCGGGCATCCTTGCGCCTTTCGTCAAATTTGCCCAAATGCTCCACGCTTTGCAAAACCCTCGATAATCCAAAAATGTCGCCAGCCAAAACGCATCACCCCTATCGCCTCTTTCCCACGCCCAAAAAACCCTTCAACCTTTAGAAAACTCACCCACCTCTCGATTCATCAGACATAGATTTCCACGTCATAACCAGCGCCCCGAGTCCTGCGAGTATCACGATCAGACTGATCAAAAATCCTACCAGCGGAATCCTGGTTGCAAAAGCGATGACAATCAATCCGACAACCAGATGCCAGTACGGCGACGAAATCTCCTTTTTCGCATACGGCACGATGCGTCTGCCAATCGCCAGTCCGACAAATATCTTGGATATATACAATATCACAATATATGCAAACAAAACAATTAGTCCAAGCGGGATACCGATCACAGTTATCATCAGAATCAGCGCTATCAATGGAATTGCTATCAACAACAGAACTCCTGATCCAAGACTTTTCAGGGTTTGGGTAGCGATGGTATCAGATACCCTGATGGTTGTGTTCCCTGTGAATCTGACCATCAAGAGACCTATGAGCAGAATACTCAGGAATGAGATGATGGATGATGTTGTCTTCGAGTAGATGTCTTCGACTTTCTTTTCAGATCTCTTGTAAACCACATCCCCCATCACAGTGCCTGCAGGTATTTCGATCTCCTTATCGCTCGTGTATTCGAGATCTCCCTGGATCCTTGCAGACTGGAGAATCCGGATGTCATCGGCACAGATGGTGGTATTTCCATCGACTGTGCCACCTATGACAACGCTTCCACCATTGCATGAAAGATCTGCACCAACATGTCCTGCGATTTCAATCGAACCTCCTGCTACATCGAGGTCACCGCCCACATCACTGTTACTACTTGCTGTGATTGTGCCACCCGCAATCATTGCATTATCAGCAACTGAACCGCGCAGACGAATATCTCCACCTGCCGCTCTGAGATCGTCACCTACCTCACCATCTATGAACAACGATCCGCCCGCGATCCATGCATCATCATCGACCCTGCCAGCAACTTCGATACTTCCGCCAGCAGCTATCAGATCCCCGGAAACATCGCCATCGATCATGATTGTGTCGCCAGCAACGATCAGATCATCCTCCAGAACCTCTCCCTCTCCAATAGTAAACTGGTCCGCAGCAACCATCTCTGTAGCGGTCGCTGGCGCGCAGATCAGGATGACCGATAGGAACAGTAGCATCAATAAGTTATCCAGAGATCTCATGTCGCCACCACAACGATCGTGGATTGTCATGCTATTTATGCCTATCGGACAGGGGGGGAGACGAGGAGGCGCGAGTAATCGCGTCTTCTTAGTCTACTTCCGGTGGGGGGTGAGTAGTTACTTTATTTCTATGATTCGGATTACCCGTAGCAGCCTTGCATCAATTTCAGTTAAAGCACAGACCAATTTGTGAAATACACTCCACCCCCGTCCACGCTTATTCCAACACGCAACCTCCCCCTCACGGACGAGTCTCCCGAGTGGTATACATAGATAAACCATCTGTTTGGGAATCCCTCATGTAAACGTTCTTACCACTGTTGTCTCAGCGCGGGTGCCGCTTGCATCGGTTACCACGAGCGTGATGTTGTGGACGCCGTCTACCTGCGCCATATCAAACGAACCTGTGTTCCCGATGGGACCATCGATGTCTGATGTCCAGTTATAATCAATCGGCGGGATGCCACCATCCACCGCGCAGGAACAGTGCTTGCCAGTGATGTGAATCGTTGGCTTGATGTTGCGCACCATATTGTTGCAATCGATCCCGCTCTGGTCGAACCACACATAACCGCTGCCAAGCGGGCTGCTGCTGCCCGGTTTTGCATGCTTGATCCATTTGCCGGTCGCATTATTCAGCTGATATAAATACAACTGATCTGTGGAATGTGTGCTGCTGCTCATCAGCAGCCAGATGTCCTGCTGCGGTTCGGCTGCCGCGGGCTGAAGACGCATCTCTGCATCGTCATAGCGGTACAGTATCCGGTTATCAAAGACCCCGTACACCATGGTTTCGTCGTCCATTTGCGGTAGTTGCGCAATCGTGCTGATGCTCGATTCGTAGACGAGCCATACATCAGTCCCTGCATCGTAGCAACTTGCATATTTGCTGCCAGTGCCAAACCACACAAAATCACTGTCAAGCATCGCCGGTCCATAGTCGGCAGGATCTGTGAGGTTGGTAGTATCCGGATGTGGCAGGTGCGTGGTAGCAATCGGCGTGTCAATCGGTTCGGGTTCTGGCGAATCAGCAGACCCTGTCTGGTTCAGGGCTTCGCCGATCTGTTCGGAGAGGGACTGGTTCTGCTCTTCGTCCTCAAACACATCCCATATCGATGAGGGTGTAGCCTCGGGAGTCGGGGCTTCATAATCATTATATTCGTTTTGCTGCGATAATCGCGCTTTAATTCCGTATCCGAGAATCGTAGAGGCTACAACTATCAACATGAGGATCAATATCGTTTTCTTTGATATCTCTGATGGCGTCTTCAGTTTTTTCGGCACTTTCAGTTTCTTTAATTTTTCAAGTTGTATCTTTTTCACTTGACCACCTGTTACCCAAGGTCCGTACCAACTGTATATAATTATGGCGTGCACCATAATTAACCTTACCCGCGATTCCGGAGCTGCAGGAGTTATCTCGGTCGTGCAGTAGGCAGAAGTGAGACTCGAAAACACGTTCGGAAGCTACTGAAATCGGACTCAGGAAGTGCAGTTGTATAAATTAGCAATACCGCCTCCTCGATGGTTTTTTATACGAATGTGCCTAAATGTCAATCTGATGTTATCTGATATATTGAGTGGACGAGAACCAGACATCAGGATGCTGCATGACATGGATGATGTGCTGTATGATCGTTCGCTAATGGACGCGCCTGATCGCGAATTATATTACATGTACAGGGACCTCTCACTGAGCAGGTCCGATTACGAGCGGATTGTTGAGCACAATCTGCGGTACGACATCACAGTCATTCCACCAGGCATGCTCGGCACGGAATACGTCAAGACCGCAGGGCATGATCATCCCGCCGTCCCTGGAACTGATGTTAGCTACACCGAGGTGTACGAGGTCTTCGAAGGCGAGGCGCAGTACCTGTTGCAGAAGAAAGAAGGCAGCAGCATAACCGATGTTGTTATTGTGCGGGCGGGCGCAGGCGACAAGGTGATCATACCCCCGGGGTACGGGCATGTAACGATAAACGCGTCAAACAAGACCCTTAAGATGGCTAACTGGGTTTGCAGGGAATTTTCTTCGGTTTATGATTTTTTCAAGGAGAAAGTCGGGGCTACATACTTATTGTTAGAGGATGGGTTCATTCCAAATCCGAAATACGAGGATTTGCCAGAGCTACGGTTCCTGAAACCGACGAATTATTCAGAGGTCGGACTGTACAAAAATAAGGAAATGTATGGACTCGTGAAACAGATCGATATGCTCGAGTATCTCACAAAACCACAGGAGTACGGCGAGCTGTTTGATAAGATAATTGGATGAGGTGATTGTATCAACGAATATCCGTTTAAGCGTGGAGTTGCGACTGATAGCGACCGAATTTCAGAGGTACTGAAGGAGTGTTTTCCATGCGAGGTTGAAATCATGGATGACCGGTTTGTTATTAGTTATAAGGCTCTGAAACAGATGGAAGTGTGGATCGATGGGAAGAAGCTCTGTGTAAACACAGAATCAAATACAGACATAGATGTTGGAGAGGTGTCTGACACAAACAGGCGTTTTCGCAAATTTCTCGACACTGCTACCGGATATACGGCAAAAGAGCGCGTAAAAAAGATGAAGAAGAGCGCTAATTGATTGATTGATGGTGATTACTTGGATGATGTCATCGAATCCCTGTGCAGGTTGGATCTTCCTACCTGCCTTCGGATCTGTGCAGGCACCGATGGTTCGGTTACGCACCTGCTCGAACTGATGACCGGGCAGGTGGTTCGTGTGAAGACCCGGCAGCAGCAAGTCATCGAAGCAAGCGACGAGATCGCCGAACTGCTTGGTATATCTGCTGGCGATGCTGTAAATGAGCGGATCGTTCTGCTGTGTGCCGGAGATGTGGTGTATGTATATGCGCGGTCACTTGTCCCGATCAACCGAATGCCTGCTGGCATGGAAGGCGATTTGACGCGTGCGGATATACCGATCGGGCGCATTCTTAAAAAGTATGCTATCGAATCGAGGAGAGAGATTGATGCGGTCGAAGTTTTTGAGAATCGGGTTTTTGGTGAGGAATGCATGGTTCTGTCAAGAAAATACCGGATCATTCACGATAAGATGGCTTTGATGTGGATCAATGAGATGTTTCCGATCGATAGTCGGTGGAATCTCTGATCTGGCACAATCCCGGCTTTGAGGTTACTACAAGCCCCCCACAGAACCAGACGTGAAGTTTTTCCCGGATCCGGCTCTTGGGAAGTTACGCGACGAAATCACACGCTCCTGAACGAATTAACCGCTGATGCGAAGGCATGGAACCGGATTGTCAGTGGTAGGGTCCATGTAGAACCTGCCATCAGAGGCGTTAAGTGATTTGGGATAGTTTCTGATAAGTTTCGCAACATGTCTATTATTTCTAAAAAAAGGTTATTATGGTTTTCAGGAGAACGGTTTGGTCCGATTGTCGTTCGGAAATTTACCGACCGCCTCTTTGCGACGATAGTTATAATGTGGGGAACTGTGAAAGTAATGAATATCAAGTATAGGGGTAGTTTATAGGTATACTAACCAGGGGGCGAATCTGAAATGACATCACCAGACACGACTAATCAAACCATACACCAATTACGCGACAATCTTGAGCGGACGTATGGGGTTCGGATATTCGACGGTTCGGTCTATGCGGCGCGTATCCCAAAGCAACATGCCAGAGAGTTTGATGATGTCGATTCTACGAAGATCGTCAGATTCATGCACACACATCTGCCCAGATCGAAACTGGATGGTGTTACTCATGCATACATCATCGCGGACGACGATCATCTGGCGGTCGACCCGAAAAAATTGTTTGATGACATCTATAGCGCAAAGGCTGGCGACACCGGGGAACCTGCCAGAAAAAAGTCGATCAGTGAGGTTGAGGGGGTTGGAGCGGTAGGAGGGCCTAAAGTGGCTGGAGTAGTTGAAGTAGTTGAAGTGGTTGGATGTACAAATGGGGTCGCAGAGGTTGATACTATTAAAAATATTGAAGATATTGACATCAGCGATACGGATTCTGTTTTAAAGACGATAGAATCAACAATTGAGTCCGAAGAACAGGAAGAAACTGAGAGGATACAAAGAAAGGTGAAAAAAGATGAGACGGAGGATCCTGATGAACAGAAGGGGATTGCAGCAGAAGAAGAGATTGAGGAGGTTGCTCCAAGTCACAGGGTCATCGCAGATGATGCAGAGCAAGGCATTCACGTAATTCTCGACCATTTTGCACGCAAAAGACAGAAAAAGATTTCGTCAGGGAAGCTTACTTCAGGCAGGCGCGCAGAGGTCCTGACACTGTCAAAGCGCGGCAGATACGTCAGATATCGTGTGCCGGGTAGCAACGAGAAGCCGAGCGACATTGCACTTGCTCCAACGGTTCGTGCGGCGGCGATGCATACGGATGGCAAGGATTTTGTGATTCGGCAATCAGACATACGAGAGAAGGTGAGACGCAGGCGTGTTGCGACCCTGATAAGTGTTGTTTTCGATGCGAGCGGTTCGATGAACGATCTCAAGAAGACGAGCGTCACAAAGAACGTGGTGCTTGCGCTGCTCCGTGATGCATACCAGCGCCGGGACCGGGTGTCGCTGGTCACCTACTCGGGCAGAAGCGCAGAGGTTGTTCTGCCGTTCACATCGTCAGTGGAGCTCGCAAGGAAATATATCGATCATATCCCGTTTGGAAGCACGACACCGCTTGCATCCGGACTCCTGCTCGGTCTGCGTGTCTTGCAGGCTGAGAACAAGAAGGAGCCGTCTGCGATACCGATACTTGCGCTGATTACTGATGGAACTGCCAATATGCCGATGGATGTCGGAGGAAACATCGAGCGCGAGATCTCAAATATCTGCCGCCTGCTTGGGACCGGGCACATCAATGTGCTTGTGATCGATATCAGCGAGGACGGAGCAGATCTTGCATCAAATATTGCAAACGCATGTAACGGCAGGTACTATCACCCATCGCAGATGAGCCAGCAGGCGCTGTATAATGCGATCAAGTGCGAGCAGGAGAGCGCGATGGATGTACGGGGCGAGGTGTTCTGAAAACCGCATTTCCATCAACGATATGCGCACTGCAGAGGGGGGTCAGGCGCGTTTGATCTCTTCTGGCGGTTGAGATAACAGTACGTGTCCGGGATTGTGCTGTGGTAAACCCGGTGCCGAAGAACCAGATGGCATTATACCAAAAGGTTAAATAAACATTCAACCACAAGGTATTATACGAGATGGTTCAATGAAAAATCCGTTCATTTTTGGAAGGGCTGTAGCAGGCGAGCATTTCGTGGACCGAGAGGAGGAACTGAGCGAGCTGACCGCAAGCCTGCTATCAGGGCAGCACATCGTCCTGTTCTCTCCAAGAAAAATGGGGAAGACGTCACTCATCAAGCGGGCGTTCGGTGAACTCGAAGATGCGGATGCGCTCTGTATTTACATCGATCTGTGGCAGACAACCTCAACGCACGCCATTGCAAAGGAGATTGTGGGTAGCGTAGTGAACAAGACATATACGTCAGCTGAGAAGCTGGGGCGTGAGTTAAAAGACCTCTTCAGATCGTTGAGACCAAAGGTCTACATCGAGATGGACGGTCAGATCGGCGTGGAGCTTGGCAGAGAGGCGGTGGGTGGGATGGAAGAAGCGCTCAGAGATGCGCTTGATCTACCTGAGAGGGTTGCAAAGAGAAAAGAAACCAGAATAATCATCGCATTCGATGAATTTCAGGAGATTACGCATCTGAACGGATTACAACTGGAAAAGATATTTCGTTCCACGCTGCAACACCACGAGAACGTGAGCTACATCTTTGCCGGAAGCGAACGGAGCCTGATCAACATGATTTTTGGGGAGAAGGAGAGACCGTTCTACCGGTTTGCAAAGCAGATGGAACTGAACCCAATCTCCGATGATGTACTTGAGCGTTTTATCACGGATAAATTCATCCGGAGTGGAAAAGAGATCGATAGGGATGCGGCAGCATGGATTGCGGAATTCAGCGGGGGTGTGCCATACTATGTGCAGCACATCTGCCACGAGGTGTGGTATATGACCGGGAGGACCGCGGATATGGGGATTGTAGAGCGGTGCCTGAAAGAGCAAATCCTGCCCAGCTTATCCAGCGGGTTTCAGACGATCTGGAGCAGGATACGTAGCCGCGAGCAGAGAAAGCTTCTTATATGCATCGCAAACGAGGATCAGCCCCGGATATACTCGCAGAAACTCATCGAAAAATATGAACTGAAATCGCCGGGTCACGTTGGAAAGGCGGTCAGGGCTCTGAATGGGGCGGGGCTGATGGACGGGAATGGGATAGAGGATCTCTTCTTTGAGGAGTGGGTGCGGGTGACTTTTTCGTTTTGATGGTTATGGGTGTGGATCTCTGGTCTGCTCCGGATCTGCGAGCCATAAGCCCCGGGAGTCCGCCACCGCCCGAAAGACCACTGGCAATTTCTGCGATGTACGAAGAAACCTGACATAGATGGTTTTCGGGGAAGTGTGGGTTGTTAAACATGGGTCTTAAAAAACCGGCGATAGCCATATCCCCGCTACCCCAATCAGAACCCTGCATGAAGATA
>DAOWIV010000014.1 GCA_030640725.1 Methanosarcinales archaeon
AGGAAATTAGAAAGATGTCATTTTGCTCACCGTAACATTTATGTAACAGTCCATCCAACTATATCATGGTGGGAGCGGGGCCGAGACGCCAAGGTTACTACTTATTGTCTCCCACTATACCTCCTTTGGTGTAACTCAGGCTTTGGGAACGATAATGTTTTTTTGTGGTGACAAACACCCCGCGTATGATAACAGCACGACAGACGTGGGTTAACAACATCGCGTCTCTCTCGCATTTCTCGTTAAATTGGAAAGAGAACGAGAAAGACGCGAGGCAGCAGGTGGCGCAAAGAACAAAAATCCCCCGGTTGGTGACCCATGTTTTATATATAACCCTTACGGCGTGTGCCCATCTAACGACCGTATACCAATTCTACCGAAAACATCTCTTCTGTGACGAACTCGTGATCGTGAGCGATTTTGAACTTTGCATGCAATGGTAAATCCGATCCGCATGGTCGAGCAGGTCCGATATGCCAATCACAATAGTCCCAAACTGAGCATCAACTCGGCATTCAGAACCGATGCACCGGCAGCACCCCGCACCGTGTTGTGCCCCATCGCAATATACCTGATTCCTTCCCTGATGCGACCGACAGAGACACTCATGCCGCCACCCCGGTCCCGATCCAGTCGCGGCTGCGGTCGGTCGGGGTCGTCGTGAACGAGGATCACACGCGCAGGTTCAGTCGGAAGATCAAGCCCCGGATCAAAGTTCAGAAACGCGTCCCGAACCTCTGCAGGAGTTGGGTCGTCTGCCAGCGTGATCCAGACCGCCTCGGTGTGCCCATCAAGAACAGGCACCCTGTGGCAGCTTGCGCTGACCTCAAATGACGCATCGACAATGGAACTGCCATCAAACGTTCCGAGCAGTTTCTGCGCCTCGCGCTCGACCTTCTCCTCCTCACCTCCGATGTGCGGAATGACATTGTCAAGGATCGCCATCGATGAGACGCCGTCGTATCCCGCGCCAGAGACCGCCTGCATCGTCGCCACTTTCACATCCTTAATTCCGAACCGGACGAGCGGCTTTAAGGAAACCGCGAGCATGATGACCGAGCAGTTCGGGTTGGTCACGATCGCGCCATCCCACTTCCGAGAATCCCGCTGGACTTCGAGCAAGCCAAGATGATCAGGGTTTACTTCAGGGATCATTAGCGGCACATCAGGCTCCTGCCTGAACGCTGATGCATTGCTTGCGACCATGACGCCGGCTCGGGCAAACGCTGGCTCAACGGTGCGCGCAACGTCAGCAGGAAGCGCAGAGAACACAATATCAGCGTCCACCTCATCCGGTTTCATGGAGACTACGACCCGGTCCCCGATCTCGCCCGGAAGTGCGGATGCAAGCCTCCAGTTGGCAGCGCGGGCGTACGGCTTGCCAGCGCTCCTCTCTGATGCTGCAAGTGAGCTTAATTCAAACCATGGATGCCCTGCAAGCGCCTCGATGAACCGCTGCCCGACAGCACCAGTTGCTCCGAGTATCCCAACCTTCAGCGTTTCCATAAATCCGCCCCCCGTAAATGACGTATTAACAAAAAATAAAGGGTGGAAGACCTTCAGTCTTCCATTACAATCGCTTCGTTTGGACACACCTCTACGCAGGTACCGCACTCAGTACACTCGTCCATATCGATCACAGCGATGTCGTTGTCGTTCATAGAGATTGCTTCTGCCGGGCATTCGTCCACGCAGGTTCCACAACCAGTGCATTCTGCTTCTATTACTTTTACTGTCATCTTCTTATCTCCTATATGGAATTATCCCATACATTTCGCAACAATGCAAAATGTATGCGCCAAAGTGTCATTAAACACGTGCAATAAATAGTTTTCGTTTGGACACCCAAATAAATCGCGTTCAACCAACCTAATTATCAGTATAACATGTTTTCATCCAAAAACTGTAATGGCTAATCCGAACGTGAACACGCGGACATTGCCGCATAGTGGACACGACCACATTGTTTTCAGGTTCTTCGCGTGTTGCGCGTCCGTCTGATCATTACATACTGTGTGCATCATGCACCCGGAAGCATTCATGACTCCTGCGGGTGCAGACTTCCCCCAAGTGTGATTCCACAAATCCAGCGGTCACAACCGCTCTCTGAATCCTGAATCTCGCATCAGGCACGATCTTGCATTGTACGTCCGGTCGCTCCTGATCCGTTTCCAGATCGCTTTGAGACTCTCCTCCTTGATATTCCCATAAGAGATCGGGATACATGCGCAGGGCAGCACATCTCCCTGCGGCGTTATATGAAGCCATCTTCGTCCCGCAAAACACCCGGTGGATTCCATTACGTGCGGGATCGAGAATACCCTCACTCGTCCATCCTTCCTCGCCCACCTGACGAACGAATCAAAGGTTTCGTGGTCATCTCTGCTCAGAACGTCGTTTTCATGATCGATCCACCTGCCTGTCGGAACGATCTCGTAAAAAGACAGTTCGTGTACGCCGGTTTCCACTGCAAGCATATAAAAGTCCTTCAGATCGCCGACGTTCATCGGAGAGAGCACAACATAGATGTTGACAAGGATGCCTGCTTCAAGCGAGTTTCGGATCGCAGCGAGCGCGTCCTCGAATACTCCGCTCCTGCCCCTCATCCGGTCGTGTTCGTCGATATGCGGGCTGTCAAGACTCACATTGACTGCGAAAAGCCCTGCATCTTTAAGTGAAACAGCTTTCTCAGGCGTAAGCCCGGTTCCGGATGTGAAGACGGTTGCAACCGCCTTATCAGGATCCACATACCTGACCATCTCCTCAAGGGCAGGGTGCACCATCGGCTCGCCGCCATCGAATATGATCATCGTGGTGCCCATGAGGGTTGCCTGATCAATCACGCCCATAACCTCCTCCAGCGAGAGTGATGCTTTGTTATTGGTATCAGGGAGCGCACAGTGGATGCAGCGGTTCGGGCATTCCTCTGTGATCGATATCGTGATCTGGTCCGGGATGTTTTTGCCGAATTTGGCATTCAGCTGGCTTCTGGCAAGCCGATCAAACGCGTTTCCCGGTATCGGAGGCATCCATGTCGAAAATATGAGCTGCCCCCCGTCTTCGCTGATTGGAGATGAGTTTTCAAAGTGACTTATGAGGTCTGACGTAAATGGCTTCATCACAGGGGCAAGCAGCCCTTTCAGGGCAATGTCGCCGCTTGCGTTCAGCCAGACGCTGAACCACGGACGTTTATACAATGGATACTTATGTGGCTGCATGGTTCGTTGATCTCACACCTTCCCGATTGATAAGATGTATACCGGCATCTCGTCCTCTGGCAGGGCGAGCAGTTTTGCCACATCATCTTCATAGAACGCACCGATTGCGCACACGCCAAGATCAAGCGCTTCTGCTTGCAGATACACATTCTGTGCAGCATGTCCTGCCTCAATATATACATACCTCACGCCACGGTCCCCGTACTTAACAGTAGTTCGCTCAAACGCCGCCGTAAATACAATATCGACCGCAGCATCAGTTATCTGGCTCTGGTGCAGCGCACACTCCGAAAGATTCCTCCGGAGGTCACCATCACAGACTTTCTGCAGCGCATGTCCTCGTGGTAGGTAATGATAAACACCATCAGGAACCCCATCGACATTTCCTGCGACCGCATACACTTCGAGCGGGTATAGCGCCCCTGCTGACGGTGCGGTTCTGAGTTCATCCCTGCCTCCTGCCCCCGAGGTCACGCCCTGTGCTGCCCAGAGCAACCGGGACAGATCATCCAGCGTAATCGGTTCTTTTGTGTACGTTCTGACCGATCTGCGACTGAACAGTGCCTCTTCGACCGATATTTTGCCCGTAGTTTTTGGTGCAGGCAGCGTGATCATATCCTCTGATTTCAGTTCCATGTCATGCCTCGTATTCTGCTCCGTATTCGATCCCATGCCCGGTCCCGCATCAATACAAGCCCCTGCGAGCAGTATGACCTGCACCATGATCAGGACCAGCGCGATATGCACGACTCTACAGACCATCTGTTGAATCACTCATGTCCCGGATGTGTAAAGTTATCGGTCGCAACACCGGATGTCAGGTAATTGGTCACTTTCGAATAATGCGGGATTTGTACTTTAGCACCGTCCAAGGCGTGATCACCCCCATCACCGCAATTCAATTCCGCACAGGCTCGATCACGAGTAGATCTTTCTGATCAGCGATACCTTTCAGGATATCGACAGCCGCCGCAAGTTCCGACTTACCTGCCGCCTCGATGATCATGTGTGCGGACGACTCCTCCTCGATCCCGGGCATCGCGATGGAGATGTCCGTGACCTCTGCAAATCCGGTGCGGTCGATGCGGTCGATCGTGTCCATGATGTCGGTATGTATGATATGCCCGATCAGGATCACCGACTCCCGTTCGATCAGCGGGTTCTCATCGATTCTGGCAATATCGATGCCGTTCTTCCCGAGCGCATCGATAAGCGGTCTGTGATTATGTTCATCGATCTCAAATACGATCTGCACCGGAATCTTGCCACGCGACGTTCTCTGGTCGCGATGATGCACGATGCTGATGATGTTGCCGCTAAGCGTGGAGAGCGGCGTGAGTGCTGCCAGAAGCTGTCCGGGTTTGTCCTGCAGTTCGAGGGTTGCTGCAATTCGCATTGAGATAGAATATAGCGCTTTGGTATAATAATCTTGGCTCGCATAGATGGCGGCTCGCAGCCCCGAAAGCCTTAAATATCAACACATCGCTGGATGAATCATGGTTGTACTACTGCAAACACCAATCGAACTGTCTGATTACACGCTCATAATCGGACTTGTCATACTCGTATATGCGGTTCTGGCTATCAGATTCACCAAAGTCCATGTAGCGCTGCTTTCGACGCTGGGATTCTCTGTGATCTACGTGCTGATGCTCATGGTCAAGATTCTTTAGCTTTTCAGGAGCTTTCGGGAACTTCGCAGTTCCTCGGTGTTCAGGTTGATCGATATCTCGGCTATATCCGCGCCATATTCAGCGATCCTTCGCAGGCTCTCGAGGATGAAGCTGACGTCAGTCATACCACAATCGATCCTGCATTCTTTGTCGATCGAGATCCCCATCGCAACGACCTTTTCCGCATCCATGATGACATCGTTCGCTTCTTTCATATCCTTTCCAGAAAGCGAGGTTATCGCTCGCGTAAAGACGTCGTGTGCCATACCACCCATCTTGCAGATCTGGTCAATGTTATCGACATTAGAGTCCAGTTTAATGATGTTCCTCGCTATCTTCTCGGCATGATCGCCGATTCGTTCCATACTCTTCGCAATCAGCCGGTATCCAAGACATTCTCTCGGATGAGCCAGTCCGATCTTTTCAGACAGCTGCACATCCTCGATCGCAGCCTTTAGCTGCCTGATGATCAGGAGATAGAAGCGATCAACCTCATCATCCCTCTGGATAATATCCTGCGCAAGGTCGGTGTCGTTATCGCGGAGCGCCTGCATTGCATCCTCTTGCATCGAGGAAATGATCCTGGACATACTCTGCATCGTCTTTGTCAGCGGTAGATCATGGTAATTTAGCAGACTCTGGAGGATCAGTTCGTTCTGTGACTCTTCTATCACCTCAAGTCCGATCAGCCGCTTTCGCACGGCATCTTTGATCCATTTCCGGTCGGATGCGCCAAACCCCTTTTGCGAGATCAGTTTAATGATGTCATACCCCACCAGATAATGAGCGATCAGTATTCTGAGGTTATTCTCGGGGCTTTCGTCAGGAAACAGCTTGATGGTCGTCTCGTACATCTGTTCCTTGGTCTTTGGCGCTGTAGTCATCAGGAGTGATCGGTCCGACTGAGGAGTTATGAAAACCTCGTCGCCGGGATTTATTCCGACTTCTCTTACCCATTTGATCGGCAGCGATATAATGAGCGTTGAACCGCCGGTCAACTGTACTTTTCTCTTCTCTGTGGTCATGGCAGGCACCGTCGTTGAATACATTGCAGTATGCACATCTATATATACCTAACACCACCCGCGCACAGGTGGGCCGGATATATACATGGTATATATAGCAAGTCCGGGTTGTATATATGTGTTTGTGTGACTATATACCATATTCGGGATATCTGCGATACCAATATGTACCATGATACCCGAGTAGCAGAGCATGATCACACCTGATCAGGTCGAACATGTTGGATTGCTCGCACGCATAAAATTAAGCGGCGACGAAAAGAAGATGTATGCAGAGCAGTTGAACGACATACTCGACTATTTTGAGAAGATTGATGAACTGGAGACTGATGTTGAGCCAACATACCATGTACTCGCACTTAACAACGTATTCAGGGAAGACGCCGCGTCCGAATCGTTAAAACAAGTTGAATCGCTTGCAAATGCGCCAAAAGAGAAGGATGGTTACTTCAAGGCTCCAAGAATTATGTAGCTATTAGCGCTGATTCCGGAAAGAGTGTGGCAGCCGGAAACTATTAAAGACCAGAAAGTCCCCTATCATGAGATAGACCGCCTCCCAAGGAAAAGGGGAATAGAGCCCGATGAAAAAGGATTTAACCAATCTCAAATACACGCCCGCCAGGATCCGGAGAACGAACCGGAAAATATACCGCCAGATCCTCCGGGAATCCGAAAACATAGATCAGGGAAATTTCAATGCAATTGCGATAAAAGACTTTGCACGTCTGTTTGAGTTGTATGATCTCCATTTCTTCGATGGATATTTCCATAACCAGCACAACGGGAAGATCTTTTTCCGTTTATCGGAAAGAATGACCAGAGCGGGCGGAAAAATCGCGTACGCGAAAGGCATCGGCACCTATACGATCTATTTATCGACGGCACTGATCTTCCAGACGTTTGGAGACGTTACGCGGGAGGTAACTGTAAACGGAATCGTCTGCCATGACCGTCTGGAAGCAACGATGCGCATCCTTGAACATGAGATCATCCACCTGCTGGAGCTGGTGTTTTTTGGTTCTACGAGCTGTTCCAATCCCCGTTTCAAACGCCTGAGCCAAAACATCTTCGGTCATACCGCGGTCACTCACCGACTGGTGACTCAGGCAGAACTCGCCCATGAGCAACACAACCTGCGGGTGGGATCCGTTGTCTCGTTCGAATACGGCGGGGAGACTTATAGCGGAGTTATATCCCGCATAACCAAGCGTGCCACGGTTATGGTCCGGGATCTTCAGGGAGATCTGTACAGCAAGTACTATATCCCTCTTGAGAATCTGAAGCATAAACGCTCAGGACATACCAGAAGATAACCGGTTGGAATCCGTGCCATCCATAAATGCCGGCATTCATGATAAAATCGGATTTTCAGACATCATCCACGTCAAATTCGATCTTGAAATCCGCACCCGCCCCTGCACCATGGATGATCGACAGAGTCCCGTGCAACTGATCTTCCGCCAGGATCCGTACCAGACGCAGCCCAAACGGTTTGGTCGCATTGATATCAAACTCATCTGGCAATCCAACGCCGTCGTCGCTTACTGTCAGACGGATCTTGCCACTCTCCGGTGCAGCAATACTGATCTCAACCACCCCTTCGGCTCTGCCAACGAAAGCATGTTTCAGAACGTTTGTCAACAGTTCGTTGATGATCAACCCGACAGGCACTGCAATGGATATCGGAAACGGATAATCGGTTACATTGATGATCGGGCCAATCTTCATGTCCCGAACCATGTAACATTGGAGCAGTTGCTTCAGCAGCGTATTTACAAACGCCTGCATATTTATTTCTGATAAATCCCTGTTTCCATACAATTGAAAATGGATAAGAGCCATAGTATTTATTCGGTTCATGGAGTCGGTGAGTGCATCTCTCGCGCTCTGGTCACTGGTAGCGCGCGCCTGCATACTGAGCAGACTTGCCACGACCTGGAGATTGTTCTTTACGCGGTGGTGGATCTCCTGCAACAGGATCTCTTTTTCCCGAAGAGACTTTCTTGTTTGATCTTCCGCCCGTTTCCGCTCGGTGATGTCACGGGCAATCGCCAGAGAGAGTTTTCTTCCACCAATTTCAAAGAAATTCCCGGTAACCTCCACATGCAGGAGTGTTCCATCTTTCTTCCACTGGTTCACCTCAAATGTCGATTCTTTTGCCAGCTCGTTCCGAACTTTTTGAAACTCCTCGTATCCGGTGGGCTCGGCATCAATCTCGCTAATGCTCAGTTCTAATAACTCTTCCCTGCCGTATCCAAGCGAATTGCAAGCCGCCTTGTTGACATCCACGAACCGTCCCACCTCGTCAGTCAGGAATATGGCGTCTTTAGCAGTCTCGAAGAGCACCCGGTACCGCTCCTCGCTCTCTTTGAGTGCGTCCACGACGCTGCTGTGTTTCTCCGCCAGTTCCATACTATGGAGTGCAAACGATATGTCCGAAGCAACCTCCTCAAGGAGTTCCTTCTCCTCCTTGTCAGCAGCAACATCGGGTGCGAGCGATACGGCGATCAGCCCGAAGAGCTTTCCTGCATGTTCGAGCCGGACGATCACGGCGTCGTTGCCAGTATATGCGCTCGCGAGAGGGCAACCCTCGCACCCACCAGACCGGTCCACGACTGTAAATTGCTCAGCCCGCAGGAGTGCGTTTTTGATGCATGATGGGTGATTGCCGCTTACCACACGTTCACGGAAACGAGAGAAATCTTCATTGAAACCGGATCCTGTGACTGTGGCGAAAGTTTCATGGTCCTGCAGAAGTGCGAGCCACGCAGCATCGTACCCTCGGGCTTCTATCAAAGCATCACATGCAGTCTTGATAAGTCTGTTCCGATCCTTCTCAACCACGATCAACTGATTGACGTTTCTGATGGCTTTAAGCACGCTGTTCAGGTGCCTGATGCGCGCTTCAGCGGCTCTGCGCTCGGTTATGTCTTCTGCTGCGCAGATCACATACTCAACATCTCCGTCGCTATTCAGTTTTGGCGTCTTTGTGATGGATAGCAGACGCGTCTCCCCCCTACTATTCTTAGCCCGCGCCTCAGTACGAACCTGTTTCTTCCTCTCAAAGACCATCTCGTTACTTGCGATGTAAATATCGTATTCTTCTCTGCCGATTAGATCGTATATACTCTTATCTTCAAGATCTTCCTTTTCTCTCCCCAAAAATTCCGCACGTGCTCTGTTTACTGCCCCATAAGTATCTACATCTGTCAGGTACCATATCTGGGTCTCGATGTTGTCGAGTAGTAGCCTCTGCTCTTCTGACTTCCTGCGCTCCATCTGGACCCGGAACGTCTGTGCAACTATCCTAACCAGACCGCCTTCTTTCTCCAGTTCGCCGCATATCCGGGTTATCTCTTCTCCGGTGTAGCTCTCCTTATCCTCAAGTGCTGCGGCATTTATTTTTTTGTTTACAAGCTCTCTGGCGGTCTCTATACCAATACTCTGAGCATAAGTGTCTATCAGTTCACTTTTCCGCACTTTCATCGCATATCTCTTTCTCTACACTATTCTCCGCACTATGCGGCCATGTTGCCATCTGGCAGGAGCAAGACAACAGACGTGGTGTTGTGAAAGCCGCTGAACTGTCCGGGCTCCAGACGAAGTTCGCCATAAGTCTCCCAGCCCAGAAGAGGGACTCCGGGCAGAACTTTCTTGAAACGGTCCACAGCTTCTGAGAATCTGCTCCCGAGCATCAACTGCCTGACTGCGCAGTCAAAAACAAGCATCCCTGCAAATTCAAAGTAACCTGCGTTCTCAGCAGACTCTTTTGCTAATACAGCAGCACCTTCGGCGGCGTTGATCTGGTTTTCCTGATCGCTGCCGTCCATAATTCGAAAAACGGATCCTTCAGCAATCCCGCAGGCAAGATTGAGAGAGTCATCGTCATTTATACTCACGGGCCATCGTATCTTGTACTGACCTTCCTTTTCAGTAGCAAGACCAAGTGTATAACTGGTGAAAAACTGCGCAATCTCGCCTGGGTCAACAAGTTTTTCTACGTCCATACCCCTATTCCGGGCGATTTCGGCGGTTTCTTCCTTCCACACGTCCCAGGCAGGCGCATCATTGATTTCATAGAGCACATTTGCCTGTGCCCTCGTCACCTTGAGTGCCCGGCCTAGAGGAGTGTGCCCGTGCTTAACACCGGTGAAGAGTGGCATCTTCGATGCAAACAAGCAGATACTGAGCGCATCGGTGGCAACGCGATCATCACAGAAGACAAAAGTCTCTTTCATCTTGAAATCATCCCCAGCCATACCACCGACGATACTCACCTCCCGGTCAAGAATATAAGAGGCGAGCAGCGCGACCTCCTCGCCCACGCCGGATAAGCCATCAATCAGGACGATTGCGGTCATACAGGGATAGCTTGCCACCTCATCGGGCAGTTTTGCTGCAATTTCCTTCACTGCTGCTTCCGGATCCCCGGTCACACCTTCTGCCATGGCAGTGAAGACTTTAATCTCGTCTGACGAGAGTAAACCCACAGCCACGCTTCCGCTTTCAACTTTCCTTTCGGTAAACTCTCCTGCTGAAGAAGCTCCGATCAAAAGCGCATTGCCGGTGACTTTCCTCACCGCATCCACAACTTCCCGGTGATCATACTCGCTTGAGGAATACACAATGGATAAATCTACCCTGCCGCCTTTTAATTCCTCTTTTGCTTGCATTGCGGCTTCTCTGGCTACCACTGCAGCGCCACCATCTCCAATGCATAGCCCTGTTGCTAATTTTGTTGGCATGATATTCCAGTCCCACTTCCGGAGTTCTGTTTTCAGTGTTTGGGGTGCCGTTACTTAATGGTTGCGATTTTTCGAAAAGCTCCCGAAACCCACGCTTTCGGAAAAGAGATCGTTCCGAGCGTGACGCCGCGCCTCCCACGCGACTATGCTAAACCGCATCAGATAAAGAGTACATTCTTATCCCTGCAGTCGAAATATAATATCCGGATGCCGGTACACCCGCGGGTCACGCAGACCGTTGAAGACTCACACATCATCTATACGCAGCATACTGATCAGACCACAAAGACGATCGATTACGATTACAAGCGGTGCTGCGGCTGCGGCGTCTGCGTCGATCTCTGCCCGACAGACGCACTCGAACTCGGCGACATGAAAGCGATCGGGACCGGGATGGATGCACCGCCCGTGCTCCTTGATCCGGATAAGTGCTCATTCTGCGGGATGTGCGCAGCATTCTGCCCGACAAAAGCAGTTAAGATTGATATCGATGGAACGGATTCCGTAAAACGGGAGTGCTACCCACATATCGAGCCAAAAGCGCAGGCAAACGAAAACTGCCGTCCGTGCAGCCTCTGTGAGTCGGTATGCAGCGCGGATGCGCTCAAAGTCGGATACACATTTCCGAAGAAAGAGGAGATCCTACCGTTCAGGGAGGGAATAACCGGCGAGATCGAGATCGATCCTGAAAAATGCAACTTCTGCGGAATCTGCGCATATTTCTGTGATGCATTCATACTGATTCCAAAAGAGAAAGGTGAAATAACCCCGATTGATCATGTACCGTTTGAAAACATCCTCATTGACGAAGAGAGTTGTGATTACTGCGTTCTATGTGAGGATATCTGCCCTGAAGACGCAATCAAGGTCAAGGGTACGAGAGATGTGAATGTGACCACGCCCTGTGTATCAGGCACGCTTTCTGTCAGCGACGACTGTGTTGCATGTGGCTGGTGCAAAAGCGTCTGCCCTTACGAAGGTATAGACGTTTTCAAGCCGTTTGAAGGGGAAATCCGGCTGATCGAGAACCATCTCGAGAGATGCGATCCACTTGGCTGCCATGCGTGCTTTAATGTCTGCCCTGCGAATGCGTGGTATGTTCCTCCGGACAAAAAAATCGAGATTGCTTCTGACCTGTGCACCTTCTGCGGCGCATGTATGAACGCATGTTGGCTCGATGCGATCACGGTTGGTCGGACCGTGGTTGCGCATACGCCGTTATGCGACACCGCGTGGAGCACGGAGTGGGAGCGAAGCATCGATTGCATCGTTTCAGGAGAGCGGATACGCCCTGATCACTCGCATGTTGTCGCTGCAGAGGTTCCTGCTCGTGAGGTGGCTCCAGTACCCGCGATACCGGTCATTGACCCCGCCCTGCTTGAGAAAGCGCAGGAGCGGATCGATCAGATCATGCCGGTGCTTGCTGACGCAAAGACACGGAGAGAGTGGGAGATGGCTTGAAGGGTTGTACGCGATTCTGGCACAGATCAGATCTCAGGTCGTCGCCACATACATAACCATGCGTGCGTCAAGCGCGTTTACATAGCCATTTTCATCCATATCGGCTTCTGGCGTGTATTCCCCACGAACCGCGATCCCGAGTACGATCACGACATCTGCAATGGTGATGTCGCCGTCGTGATTCAGGTCGCCACGGGCTGTTACTGCCACTGTGTGGTTCGCTGAGTGTTCTGCATCCTTATTGTCTACCACTGTCAGACTTACGTTGTAATCGCCTTTTGAAGTGTATGGGTGCATGGCGATCTTCTCTGAGGTGGTTGTTATGTTTCCGTCGCCAAAGTCCCATCTGTAGCCGGTTATGTTTCCATCGGGGTCTGTCGAGCCAGATGCGTCGAATGCCACCATTTCACCTGCAACCGGATATTCCGGCGAATATGTGAAGTTTGCGACTGGAGGCTGGTTTTCTGTCGCTGGTACACGTATTATGTGCACTGTAAAATCAGAGATCGGCTGCGGACCGACACCGGGTCGATCGGTGCACTCCGGATAAGCGGGGGCTTCTCCTGAATGGAACGTGATATTGATATGACATTCCAGTCCCTCGTACGTGCAGCCCTGTCCCGGATATAATTGATGATCGGCTACTTCTATCTGACCGGTTTTGTTGACGATGGTCACGTTGGTATAATCTGCCACGCAGTTACACATACCACAATCAGAACAATTGGGTTTACTGTTATATTTTAGCGTATAGCCACCTGATAATGGTGGATCCGGGGGTTTCTGGAAATAAGGTTCCAGAAAATTAGGATCGCCGTATATATCGGTTATGATCTTCTCTGTACTCGATTCCATCTTCCCGAGACCAATAACCCAACCAGAAGTCTCCGGAAAGCCGAGTATCTCCACGTAATCACCTACATCAACCTCATCAGCCGCGTCTTTATTCGGGAATGTCCATTCCATCGTGGTGTCGTTGAGCTGCCATCCCGGATTCGACCAGTTATGCGACCAGTTATGCGTTGTCTGAACTTCAAACGTATTATTTCCGATATCTGTTCCGATCACTTCCCC